>NZ_JNXJ01000017.1:0-117029 GCF_000716625.1 Streptomyces bikiniensis
GTGGGGCGGGCGCCGGGCCCGGCGCCGCGACCGGGGGCGGCGGGGGAGCTGCGCCCGGGCACGGCGGAGGAACAGCATCCGGGGGCGGCGGGGTCGCCGGGGGCGGGGGCCGCCCCCGGGCCGGGGGCTGGACGCGGTTCGTGACCGCGCGGCCCCGGCTCACGCTGTTCGCGGCGCTCGTGCTCACCGTCCTCGCCGTCCTGGCCGGCGGCGGGGTCGCCGACCGCATGGGCAGCGGCGGCTGGGAGGACCCGGCCGCCGAGTCCACGTACGCGTCCGAGGCCCTGGAGCGGCACTTCCCCGGCTCCCGGCCGAACCTGCTCCTCCTCGTCGACTCCGGCACGGCCGGGACCGACGCCCCGGCCGTCGCCGCCGAGGCCCGGCGGCTCGCCGAGCGGCTCGGCGCCGAACCGGGCGTCGAGGGCGTCGGCTCCTACTGGTCCACCGGCTCGCCCGCCCTCCGCTCCGAGGACGGCCGCAAGGCCGTGATCGCCGCCCGGATCACCGGCGAGGAGAAGGACGCCGCGGCCGTCCTCGACCGGATCGCCCCCTCCTACCGGGGCGCCCACGGCCCCGTGGAGGTCGCGCTCGGCGGCGAGCTCGCCGTCCGCCACGAGATGCAGACGCTCATCGAGGAGGACCTGCTGCGGGCCGAGCTCATCGCCCTGCCGCTCACCCTCGTCCTGCTCGTCATGGTCTTCGGCAGCGCCGTCGCCGCCCTGCTGCCCCTGGGCGTCGGCATCGTCGCCGTCCTCGGCACCAACGCGATCCTGCGCGGGCTCACCGAGTTCACCGACGTCTCCGTCTTCGCGCAGAACCTGACCACCGCGCTCGGCCTCGGACTCGCCATCGACTACGCCCTGTTCGTCGTCCGCCGCTACCGCGAGGAGCTGGCCGCCGGCGCCGACACGCACACCGCCGTCCGCACCACCCTGCGCACGGCCGGGCGGACCGTGCTCTTCTCCGCCCTGACCGTCGCCGTCTCGCTCGCCGCGATGCTGGTCTTCCCGCAGTACTTCCTGCGCTCCTTCGCGTACGCCGGGATCGCGGTCGTCCTCCTCGCCGCCACCGCCGCGCTCACCCTGCTCCCGGCGGCCCTCGTGCTCCTCGGGCACCGGGTCGACGCCCTGGACCTGCGGCGCCTGGTCCGGCGCGGCCGGGAGCCCCGCGAGGACGCCTCCGGCGCCGGCTGGGCGCGCGCCGCGGGCCTGGTGATGCGCAGGGCGCCCGTCTTCGCCGTCCTCACCACCGCCGGACTCGTCCTGCTCGGACTGCCCTTCCTCGGCGTGGAGTTCGGCACGGCCGACGACCGCCAGCTCCCCGCCACCGCCTCCTCCCGGATCGTCCAGGACGAGCTGAGGGACGGCTTCCCCGGCGACCCCGGCGGCGGGATCACCGTCCTCGCCGAGGGCCCGGCCACCCCCGCCCAGTACGCGGCCTACCGCGAGCGGATCGAGGTCGTCGACGGCGTCGGCCGGGTCGACGGGCCGGTCACCACGGGCGGCGGCGACACCGCGCGCGCCTACTTCACCGTCGTGCCCGACGGCGAGGCCGTCGGCGCCGGGGCCCAGCGGGTCGTCGGCGGACTGCGCGCCGCCGAAGCGCCGTTCGACACCTCCGTCACCGGACCGGCCGCCGTCCTGGTCGACTCCAAGGACGCCATAGCCGAGCGGCTGCCCTGGGCGGCGGGCGCCATCGTCCTCGTCACCCTGCTCCTGGTCTTCCTGCTCACCGGAAGCGTCGTCGTCCCCGTGCAGGCCGTCGTCCTCAACGCCCTGAGCCTCACGGCCATGTTCGGCGCCGTCGTCTGGGTCTTCCAGGACGGACACCTCGCCGGGCTCCTCGGCTTCACGCCCACCGGCGACATCGAGACCACCCTGCCCGTGCTCATGTTCTGCGTGGCCTTCGGGCTCTCCATGGACTACGGGGTGTTCCTGCTCTCCCGGATCAAGGAGGAGCACGACGCCACCGGCGACCACGAGCACTCCGTCCGCTTCGGCCTGAGCCGCACCGGCGGCCTGATCACCGCCGCCGCCGTCATCCTCGCCGTCGTCATGGTCGCCATCGGCACCTCCCGCGTCACCAACACCAAGATGCTGGGCCTGGGGGTCGCCCTCGCCGTCCTCATGGACGCGATGGTGGTCCGCAGCCTCCTGGTCCCCTCCGTGATGAAGCTGACCGGCCGCCTCACCTGGTGGGCCCCGGGACCGCTGCGCCGCTTCCACGACCGCTTCGGCCTCAGCGAGTCGGACGGCCCGGCCCGGACCCCGGCCGGTCCCGCCACCCCGGAGGAGACCGCCGACGGCAGGGAGACCAGGGACAAGGAGTACAGCGCCGCCCGCTGACGGCGTCAGGACGCCCGCCCGCCGGCCTCGTCACGAAAGACGGGACGCCGGGCCCGGAAGGAGGATCCGGGACCCGGCGTCGGACGGGACGGGGGACGGGGACGGGGAACAGGTCGGGCGGGTCGTGGCGGGCCCGGGTCGGTCCTGGCGGACCCGGTTCAGTCGCGGCGGGCCCGGTTGCCGGGGCGGCTCGCGACCCAGGCGCGGATCGTGTCCGCGTACCAGAAGGGCTTGCCCGACTCGACGTGGTCGGGCGGCGGAAGCAGCCCGTGCTTCCGGTAGGAGCGGACGGTGTCCGGCTGCACCCGGATGTGCGCCGCGATGTCCTTGTACGACCAGAGCCTCTTGTCCGTCATGCCTGGCACCTCCCTGCGCACCGCGCAGCGGCGGCGGGGGTGCCGTTCGGGGGCGCTGCGGGTGGGCGTTGGCGATCACTGAGTCTGTGCCCCCTGCAACGACCCCCTCAGACAGGAGGAGAGCGCCTGTCACGCGCCTGTGACGGGAAACCCGCGTAACGGAGAAAAGCGTGACGAAGGAGGGACGCGCGTGACGGAAGTGATGCATCGGACCGGCGGTGTGTCCGCGTGCGCCGGCCCGGCCCGTGACGGTACGCGCGCGGTACGGGCCCGGTCACACCCCGCAGGAGCGGAGGAAGCGCCGGGTGCGCAGGGCGATCGGGTACGGGACGTCCGGGGCGCACGGGTACATGTCCTGCTCGACGATGGCGAAGAGGTCCACGTCCAGGGCGCGGGCGGCGGCGAGCACCGGTTCCAGGGCGGGCACCCCGGACGGCGGCTCGCACATCACGCCCCGCGCCACCGCCGGGCCGAACGGCGTCCCCTCGGCCACCACCTCCGCCAGGACCGCCGGATCGACCTGCTTCAGGTGCAGATAGCCGATCCGCTCGCCGTAGGTCTCGATCAGCTCGACGCTGTCCCCGCCGGCGTACGCGTAGTGCCCGGTGTCCAGGCAGAGCGAGACCGCCTCCGGGTCGGTGGCGTCGAGGAAGCGCGTCACGCTCTCCTCGCCGTCCAGGTGCGTGTCCGCGTGCGGGTGGACGACGGTCCGCAGCCCGTACCGCTCGCGCACCTCCCGGCCCAGACGCTCCGTCAGGCGGGTCAGGTCCCGCCACTGCCCGGCGGTCAGGACGGGGTCCTCCAGGACCTCGCCCGTCCGGTCGTCCCGCCAGAACGACGGGATGACCACCAGGTGGCCCGCCCCCATCGCCTGTGCCAGGGCCGCGTTCTCGGCGACGTGCACCCAGGTCCGGTCCCAGACGTCCGAGCCGTGGTGCAGGCCGGTGAAGACCGTCCCCGCCGAGACCCGCAGACCGCGCCGGGCGGTCTCCTCCGCGAGCACCGCCGGATCGGTGGGCAGATAGCCGTACGGGCCGAGCTCGATCCACTCGTACCCCGCGCCCGCCACCTCGTCGAGGAAGCGCTGCCAGGGCACCTGCCGGGGATCCTCGGGGAACCACACCCCCCACGAGTCCGGGGCGGAACCGACGCGGATGCGGGTCGGCGCGGAAGGGGGGGAAGGCGTCGAGGACGGGGACGACCGGGACGACCGGGACGACGGCTGTGGCGACGGCTTCGTCATGACAGCCACCCTGACCGGGGCCGGGACCACCGTCAAGCGCGCTCGGAGGCCCGTATGTCCGGACATGTCGTTGACACGCCTCCGGGCGGACGACTAGACCTGGGGACGGGGCCGAGGGCGAAGGGTGGCACGTGGAGACGGAGCCGTACGACCTGATCACCATGGGGCGCCTCGGCGTGGACCTCTATCCGCTCCGGACCGGCGTCGGGCTCGACCAGGTCGAGAGCTTCGGCAGGTTCCTCGGCGGCTCCCCGGCCAACGTGGCCGTCGCCGCCGCCCGGCTCGGCCTGCGCACCGCGCTCGTCTCCCGTACCGGCGCCGACCCCTTCGGCACCTTCCTGCACCGGGAGCTCAAGGGCTTCGGGGTGGACGACCGCTGGGTGACCGAGGTCGCCGCGTACCCCACCCCCCTCACCTTCTGCGAGGTCTTCCCGCCCGACGACTTCCCGCTCTACTTCTACCGGCTGCCCAAGGCCCCCGACCTGGAGATCCACCCGCACGAGCTGGACCTCGGCGCGATCCGTTCCGCCCGGGTCTTCTGGGCCACCGGCACCGGACTGTGCGCCGAGCCGAGCCGTGCCGCGACCCTGGAGGCGCTGCGGGCCAGAGCCGGCACCGGGGGGACCACCGTGTTCGACCTGGACTGGCGGCCGGTGTTCTGGACGGACCCGGACGAGGCCCGCCCGTACTACGCCGAGGCCCTGCGCCACGCCACCGTCGCCGTCGGCAACCTCGACGAGTGCGAGGTCGCGACGGGGGAGCGGGACCCGGAGGCCGCCGCCCGCGCCCTGCTCGCCTCCGACGGCGGCACCGTCCGGCTCGCCGTCGTCAAACAGGGCCCGAAGGGCGTCCTCGCGCTGGCCTCCGACGGCACCCGCGCCGAGGTGCCGCCGCTGCCGGTGGAGGTCGTCAACGGCCTGGGGGCGGGCGACGCGTTCGGCGGGGCGCTCGTCCACGGCCTCCTCACCGGCCGGGACCTCGAAGAGGCCCTGCGCCGCGCCAACGCCGCCGGCGCGATCGTCGCGGGCCGGCTCGCCTGCTCCTCCGCCATGCCGGACCCGGCGGAGATCGCCGAAGCCCTCGCCCGGGGGACGGGAACGACCAGTGCGGGAACGACCGGTACGGGAACGCTTCCGGAAAGGGGGTAGGGATGACCGCCATGAGCCCGAGCCCCGACCACTCCGCACCCCTCCACCCCGCGTCCCTCCACCACCCCGCGTCCCTCCACCTCCCCGCCGGGACCGCCGCCCGGGGCCCGTACGCCGTCGACATCGACCCCGCGCGGGCCGGATGGGCGTACTCCGCGCTCCGCGTCCTCACCCTCCGGCCGGGAGAGGTCCACTCCTTCGCGAGCGGGGATTCCGAATGGACCGTGCTTCCCCTCTCCGGTGCCTGTAGCGTGCGCGTCGACGGCGGGATCTTCGAACTCCGGGGCCGCGCGAGCGTGTTCGACGGGGTGACCGACTTCGCCTACGTACCGCGCGACGCCCACGCCCAGATCGCCTCCGGCGCGGGGGGCCGCTTCGCTTTGGCAGGAGCGAGGTGCGGGCGACGACTCCCCGCCCGCTACGGTCCCGCGCCGGAGGTTCCCGTGGAGACCCGGGGCAGCGGCGACCGCGCCCGCGAGGTGCGGAACTTCGCCTCCGCCGACGCCTTCGACTGCGACCGGCTCATCGCCGTCGAGGTCGTCACGCCCGGCGGCCACTGGTCCTCCTACCCGCCGCACAAGCACGACGAGCACCTGCCCGGCGCCGAATCCGTCCTGGAGGAGATCTACTACTACGAGGTCCAGGGCCCGCACGGCCTCGCCTACCAGCGGATCTCGCCCTCCCGGCCCGGCGGCGCCGACCTGCTCGCCGAGGTCCGCGACGGCGACGCGGTCCTCGTCCCCGACGGCTGGCACGGCCCCTCGATCGCCCAGCCGGGTCACGACCTGTACTACCTCAACGTGATGGCGGGCCCCGGTACCGAACGCGAGTGGAAGATCCGCTTCCACCCGGAGTACGCGGAGGGGTACGCGTGAGCACCGCCCGACCCGCCCCGCAGGACGCGAGGAGGCCCGCATGAGCACCGTCCGGCTCACCACCGCCCAGGCCCTCGTCCGCTTCCTCGCCGCCCAGTACACCGAGCGCGACGGCGAGCGCCGCCGCCTGATCGCCGCCACCTGGGGGATCTTCGGGCACGGGAACGTCGCCGGGACCGGGCAGGCGCTCGTTGAGGACCGCGCGCTCATGCCCTTCCACCAGGGCCGCAACGAACAGGCCATGGTCCACGCCGCCGTCGGCTACGCCCGCCAGTCGAACCGCCTCTCCGCGCACGCCGTCACCACCTCCATCGGCCCCGGCGCCACCAACCTCGTCACCGGCGCCGCCCTCGCCACCGTCAACCGCCTGCCCGTCCTGCTCCTCCCCGGCGACACCTTCGCGACCCGGCCCGCCGACCCCGTCCTCCAGCAGCTCCAACTCCCGTCCGCGGGCGACGTGTCCGTCAACGACTGCCTGCGGCCCGTCTCGGTGTACTTCGACCGGGTCGGCCGCCCCGAGGCCCTGGTCCCGGCCGCCCTCGAAGCCGCCCGGGTCCTCACCGACCCCGCCGCGACCGGCGCCGTGACCCTCGCCCTGCCCCAGGACGTGCAGGCGGAGGCGTACGACTGGCCCGAGGAGTTCTTCGCCGAGCGGACCTGGCGCGTCCGCCGCCCCCGCCCCGACGCGGCCGAACTCGACGCGGCCGTACGGGCGGTGAGGGCCGCCGAGCGGCCCCTGGTCGTCGCGGGCGGCGGCGTGCGGTACAGCGGAGCCGAGGAGGCCCTGCGGACCTTCGCCGAGTGCGCCGGTCTGCCCGTCGCCACCACCCAGGCCGGCAAGGGTGCCCTGCCGTACGACCACCCCTGCGACGTGGGCGGTGTCGGCCACACCGGCACGGAGACCGCCGCCGCCCTGGCCCGTACCGCCGACCTCGTCATCGGCGTCGGCACCCGCTACACCGACTTCACCACCGCCTCCGGCACCCTCTTCCCCGGGGGCGCCCGCTTCCTCAACCTCAACGTCACCGGCTTCGACGCCCACAAGCAGGCCGCGCTGCCGCTCGTCGCCGACGCCCGCGAGGGCCTGACCGCCCTCACGGAGGCCCTGGGCGACAGCCGACGGGACACGGGGAGGTGGGCCGCGTCCAAACGGCGGTGGCAGGAGCGGGTCGACGCCGCCTACGCCGCCCCCGACGAGGACGCCCGCCCCACCCAGACCCAGGTCCTCGGCGCACTCGACACCCTGGTCGACGCGAGCGACATCCTGATCAACGCCGCCGGATCGCTCCCGGGCGACCTCCACAAGCTGTGGCGGCCCCGCTCGGCCGACCAGTACCACGTCGAGTACGGCTACTCCTGCATGGGATACGAGATCCCCGCCGCGATCGGCGTCCTCCTCGCCGCCCCCGGCCGGCCCGTCTGGGCGCTCGTCGGGGACGGGACGTACCTGATGAATCCCACCGAGATCGTCACCGCCGTGCAGGAGCGCCTGCCGCTGAGGCTGGTCGTCCTCCAGAACCACGGGTACGCCTCCATCGGCGGCCTCTCGGAGGCCGTCGGCGCCGAGCGGTACGGCACCGACTACCGGTACCGGGACGCGGACGGCGGGTTCACCGGGCCGCCGCTCCCCGTCGACCTCGGAGCCAACGCCGCCTCCCTCGGCATGCGGGTGCTGCGCCCCCGCACCGTCCGTGGCCTGCGGGAAGCCCTCCGGGAGGCGCGGGCGGCGACGGTTCCCACATGTGTCTACGTCGAGACCGAAACGCCCGACACAGTGTCGGGCCCGCCCCCGGCCCCGGCGTGGTGGGATGTGCCCGTGGCCGAGACCGCGACCCGCAAGGCGGCGGTCGAGGCCCGGGAGGAGTACGACCGGCACGTCACCGCCCGACGCCGCCATCTCTAAGGAGCATTTCGTCATGACGAACACCGTCAAGACCGTCGACCACTGGATCGGTGGCAAGACCGTCGAGGGCACGTCGGGCAACTGGGGTCCGGTCACCGACCCGGCCACCGGCGCCGTGACCACCCGGGTCGCGCTCGCCTCCGTCGAGGAGGTCGACGCGGCGGTGGCCGCCGCCAAGACCGCCTTCGCCACCTGGGGCACCTCCTCGCTGGCCCAGCGCACCACGATCCTCTTCAAGTTCCGCGCGCTGCTCGACGCCAACCGCGACGCCATCGCCGAGCTGATCGTCGCCGAGCACGGCAAGGTGCACTCCGACGCGCTCGGCGAGGTCGCGCGCGGCCTGGAGATCGTCGACCTGGCCTGCGGCATCACCACCCAGCTCAAGGGCGAGCTCTCCACCCAGGTCTCCAACCGCGTGGACGTGGCCTCGATCCGCCAGCCGGTGGGCGTCGTCGCGGGCATCACGCCCTTCAACTTCCCGGCCATGGTGCCGATGTGGATGTTCCCGATCGCCATCGCGACCGGCAACACGTTCGTCCTCAAGCCGAGCGAGAAGGACCCCTCCCCGTCCCTGAAGATCGCCGAGCTGCTCGCCGAGGCCGGTCTGCCGGACGGCGTCTTCAACGTCCTGCACGGTGACAAGGTGGCCGTGGACCGGCTGCTGGAGCACCCGGACGTCTCCGCGATCTCCTTCGTCGGCTCCACCCCGATCGCCCGGTACATCCACACCACCGCCTCCGCCAACGGCAAGCGCGTCCAGGCGCTCGGCGGCGCCAAGAACCACATGCTGGTCCTCCCGGACGCCGACCTCGACGCGGCGGCCGACGCGGCCGTCTCGGCGGCGTACGGCTCCGCCGGCGAGCGCTGCATGGCGATCTCGGCCGTCGTGGCCGTCGGCTCGATCGCGGACGAGCTCGTGGACAAGATCCGCGAGCGCGCCGAGAAGATCAAGATCGGCCCCGGCACCGACCCCACCTCCGAGATGGGCCCGCTCATCACGGCCGCCCACCGCGACAAGGTCGCCTCCTACGTCCACGGCGCGGCGGACGAGGGCTGCGAGGTCGTCCTCGACGGCACCGGGTACACCGTCGACGGCCACGAGGACGGGCACTGGATCGGCCTCTCCCTCCTGGACCGCGTCCCCACCACGGCCAAGGCCTACCAGGACGAGATCTTCGGCCCGGTGCTCTGCGTGCTGCGCGCCGAGACGTACGAGGAGGGCCTCGCCCTCATCAACGCCTCGCCGTTCGGCAACGGCACCGCGATCTTCACCCGCGACGGCGGCGCGGCCCGCCGCTTCCAGCTGGAGGTCGAGGCCGGCATGGTCGGCGTCAACGTCCCGATCCCGGTCCCGGTGGGCTACCACTCCTTCGGCGGCTGGAAGGACTCGCTCTTCGGCGACCACCACATCTACGGCAACGACGGCGTGCACTTCTACACCCGCGGCAAGGTCGTCACCACCCGCTGGCCCGACCCCTCCGAGGCCCCGGCCGGCGTCGACCTGGGCTTCCCGCGCAACCACTGACGGGACGGGCACGGCCCCCGGAGCGCACCCGCGCCCCGGGGGCCTTCGGCCTTCCCGGGCACGACGCCGGCCGCCTTCCCCGGCAGGGGCACACGTGGCCCCGGCCGGCGGTTCCGGCGATCGGAAGCACCGGAGACGATCACGTGCGCGAGCGGCCGGCGGCCGCGGGGCGCCCGTACAGGGGGAGACGGACGAGGGCGGTCGCGTTCAAGGAGACCGGCGGACCGGAGGCCCTGCGCCCGGTGGAGCCGCCCGTTCAGGCAGGAGGCGCCGCCTCTCCGTCCGGCAGGGTCCAGCCCAGCATCGCGAAGACCCCCTCGTCCGCCGCCCCGGTCGCGCGGTAGGTCGCCAGGGCGGGGGCGTTGTCCGTGTCCACGCCCACCCAGGCGCCGCGGCAGCCGCGCTCCCGGGCCGCCGCGAGCAGGGCCTCCGTCAGGGCCCGGCCCGTGCCGCGCCGCCGGTGCGCCTCGTCCACCGACAGCTCGTAGAGGCACATCTCCGTGCCCTTGTCCGGGTGGACCATCTCGACCCCGGACACGAAGCCGGCCGGGAAGCCGTCCTCCGTGTAGGCGACGAGCATCAGGTGCCCCGGCGCCGCCAGGAAGCGGGCCGCCCACTCCTCCCGCGCCGGGCCGTCGTAGAGGTGCTCCGCCGCGACCAGTTCGGCCACCGTCGTCGCCCGCCGGATCTCGATCACGTGCCCTCCAGGGTCCCTCGTACCGCGCCTGCGGTACGCGGACCGTACCCCGTACGACCCCAGGAGGTGCGGGACCTCCGCCTTCGGGTCACCGCGGTCCCCAGGGGTGCCGCTTAGGCTCGGGACCATGCGACTCCGACTTCCCCGGTGGGCCGCGGTCACCGCCGCGCTCACCGTCCTCGCGGGTGCCGGCACCTGGACCGCCGTCGCCTCGGACGATCCACCGCCCGTGCACCGCGCGGACCGGACGCTCGACGTCGACGGCGTACGGCTCGACACCTCGTACTTCACCGGCGACGGCGACGGGCGCAGGCCCGCCGTCCTGCTCGGCCACGGCTTCGGCGGCTCCAAGGAGGACGTGCGCGCCCAGGCCGAGGGCCTGGCCCGCGAGGGCTACGCCGTCCTGACCTGGTCCGCCCGCGGCTTCGGCGCCTCCACCGGCGAGATCGGCCTCAACGACCCCGACCACGAGGTGAAGGACGTCAGCCGGCTGATCGACTGGCTCGCCGCGCGGCCCGAGGTCCTCCTCGACGAGGCGGGCGACCCGCGCGTCGGCGTCAGCGGCGCCTCCTACGGCGGCGCGATCTCCCTGCTCGCCGCCGGGCACGACCCGCGCGTCGACGCGATCGCCCCCCGGATCACGTACTGGAACCTCGCCGACGCCCTCTTCCCGAACGGCGTCTTCAAGAAGCTCTGGGCCGGCATCTTCTTCTCGGCCGGGAACGGGGCCGGTGCCGGCGCCGGGATCGGCCCGGGCACGGGGACCGGCTCCGGTACGGGGGACGGGCCCGCCACCGGTGAGGCCCCGGCCGCCGGGAAGGCCCCCGCCGGGGCCGGGAGGGCCGCCCCCGCCAAGCCCCCCGCCTGCGGCCGTTTCACCGCCGAGCTGTGCGCGCTCTACCAGCGCGTCGCCGTCTCCGGGAAGCCCGACGACGCCGCCCGCGCGCTGCTCGAAGCCCGCAGTCCGTCCGCCGTCGGCGGCCGGATCAAGGTGCCCGCGCTCCTCGTGCAGGGCCAGTCCGACTCGCTGTTCACCCTGGCCCAGTCCGACGCCATGGCCCGGGCCCTCGCCGCCAACGGCGCCCCCGTCGCCGTCGACTGGACCTCCGGCGGCCACGACGGCGGCGACCAGGAGGCCGAACGCGTCGAGCGGCGCGTCGGCGCCTGGTTCGACCGCTGGCTGAAGCGCGACGCCTCCGTGGACACCGGCCCCGCCTTCCGCGTCAGCCGCACCGGCGGCGTCGACTCCACCAACGGCCGGGCCACCCTCCGCGCCGCGACCGCCGACCGCTACCCGGGCCTCGCCTCCGGCACCACGGCCCTCGCCCTCTCCGGCGCCCCGCAGACCTTCGCCAACCCGCCGGGCGGCGCCCCGCCCGCCGTCTCCGCCGTCCCCGGCCTCGGCGGCGGACTCTCCGGCCTCTCCTCCCTCGGCGTCGGCCTCTCCCTCGACTTCCCCGGCCAGCACGCCCGCTTCGACGCGAAGCCGCAGGCGGAGACGCTGCGGATCACCGGCGCGCCGACCGTCCGCGTCAAGGTCACCTCGACCGCCGCCGACGGCTCCGCCGTCCTCTTCGCCAAGGTGTACGACGTCGGCCCCGACGGGCGGCAGCAGGTGCTGCCCGCCCAGCTCGTCGCCCCCGTCCGCGTCGAGGACGCCCGGGACGGCAGGAGCGTCACCCTGACGCTGCCCGCGATCGACCACGAGGTGGAGGCCGGGCACCGGCTGCGCCTCGTCGTCGCCGCCACCGACCTCGGCTACGCCTCCCCGGCCGCCCCCGCCTCCTACACCGTCGCCGTCGAGGGCCCCCTCGCCGTGCCCGCCGCACCCGGCCTCACCACCCGGGCCGCCGCCCTGCCCTGGTGGGTGTGGGGCCTCCCGCTGATCGGCCTGGCCGTCGCCGCCGTCCTGCTCCTGACGGCCCGGCGCAGGACCGCCGCCCCCGCCCCCGACCCGGCACTCGCCGCCGTACCGCTCCGGATCACCGGCCTGTCCAAGAAGTACAAGGGCGGCGAACGGTACAGCGTCAAGGACCTGTCCTTCCGGGTCGAGCAGGGCCAGGTCCTCGGGCTCCTCGGCCCGAACGGCGCCGGCAAGACCACCACCCTGCGCATGCTGATGGGCCTCATCGCCCCCGACGAGGGCGAGATCCGGGTCTTCGGCCAGGCGATCCGGCCCGGCGCCCCGGTCCTCTCCCGCGTCGGCGCCTTCGTCGAGGGCGCCGGCTTCCTGCCGCACCTGTCGGGCCGGGAGAACCTCGACCTGTACTGGAAGGCCACCGGCCGCCCCGCCGAGGACGCGCACGTGGACGAGGCCCTGCGGATCGCGAACCTGGGCGGCGCCCTGGAACGCGCCGTGCGCACCTACTCGCAGGGCATGCGCCAGCGCCTCGCCCTCGCCCAGGCCATGCTCGGCCTGCCGGACCTGCTGATCCTGGACGAGCCGACCAACGGCCTCGACCCGCCGCAGATCCGGGAGATGCGGGAGGTGATGATCCGGTACGCGGCCGGGGGCCGCACCGTCATCGTCTCCAGCCACCTCCTGGCGGAGGTCGAGCAGTCCTGCACCCACCTCGTCGTCATGGACCGGGGGCAACTGGTGCAGGCCGGTCCGGTCGCGGAGATCACCGGCTCCGGCGACACCCTCCTCGTGACCCTCGCCGAACGCACCCCCGAGGGCGAGCCCGTCCCGCCCGTCCCCGACGCCCTCGTCGAGAAGATCGGCGCCCTGCCGGGCGTCGGCTCGGCCGCCCGCGCCGACGGCGGACTCCTGGTCCGGCTCGACGGCGCCGACGCGACCGCCCTCATCGGCGAACTCGTCCGCCTGGACGTGCCGCTGACCGGGGTCGGGCCGCACCGGCGCCTGGAGGACGCGTTCCTGACCCTGATCGGAGGAGGAGCCGCATGAGCACCCCGAGCACCCTCACCCCGCCCGGGAGCGCGGCCGAGTCCGCCCCCGGCTACCGGCCCGGCCGCACCCTGCCGCTGCGCGTGGAGGCCCTGCGCCAGTGGAAGCGGCGCCGCACCCTGGTGATGGGCGGCATCCTGGTCGCCCTGCCGTTCGTCCTGATCGCGGCCTTCGCGATCGGCGGCACCGGGGACGGCGACCGGGACGGCCGCGTCTCCCTGATCGACACGGCGACGACCTCCGGCGCCAACTTCGCGGCCACCTGCCTCTTCGTCTCGGCCGGGTTCCTCCTCGTCGTCCCCGTGGCGCTGTTCTGCGGGGACACGGTCGCCTCCGAGGCCAGCTGGTCCTCGCTGCGCTACCTGCTCGCCGCGCCCGTGCCCCGGTCCCGGCTCCTCGCCTCCAAGCTGGCGGTCGCGCTCGGCTACAGCGCGGCCGCGATGCTCCTCCTCCCGCTGGTGGCCCTGGCGGCGGGCACGGTCGCCTACGGCTGGGGCCCGCTCCAGCTCCCGACCGGCGGCTCGGTCCCGGCCGGGGACGCCCTGCTCAGGATCGGGATCGCCACCGCCTTCGTCTTCGCCTCCCAACTGGTCACCGCCGGGCTCGCCTTCTGGCTGTCCACCCGCACCGACGCCCCGCTCGGCGCGGTGGGCGGAGCCGTCGGCCTCACCATCGTCGGCAACGTCCTGGACGCCGTCACCGCACTCGGCGACTGGCGCGACTTCCTGCCCGCGCACTGGCAGTTCGCCTGGATCGACGCGCTCCAGCCCCAGCTGGAGTGGGGCGGCATGGTGAAGGGCACGGCGATCTCCCTGACGTACGCCCTGGTCCTCTTCGCCCTCGCCTTCCGGGGCTTCGCCCGCAAGGACATCGTGTCCTGACCGGGTGAACGGTCCTCACAACCACCCCCTCCGAGCCGCTTCCGCGCCCGCGCGGAAGCGGCTCGTCGTGCCGAGGGCCGCCATCAGTTCGCCGACCCGCCGGCTGTAGGTCCGCGCGGACATGCCGAGCCGGGCCGCCGCCGTCTCGTCCGTGAGCCCCGCGAGCAGGGCGTCGAGCACCGGGCGCAGCTGGGGCGGCAGGTCGTCCGGCGGCGGCGAGGGGGACGGCACCGCGTACGCCGCGGGGTCCTCGGCCATCGCCCAGCAGACCTGGTGGACCCGGACGAGGGCCCGGACCACCACCGGGTCCCGGACCAGCAGCATCCCGTTGTAGAGCAGTTCCAGGTCGAGCGGGATCGCCGCCACCGCCCGGTCGACCAGGATCATCTTGAACGGGATCGCCTCCACCAGCCGGGCCTGCCCGGGGAGCCGGAGTCCTCCCTCGATCCGGGCCAGCGCGTGCCGCGGCACGATCCTGCGCACCTCGTCGGCCCGCTCCGCCGCGGCCCGCATGCACGCTCCCGCCAGCTCCAGGAACGGCCCGGGGATCGCGTAGCCCGCGGACGCGACCGGGTCGTCGAAGGTCAGCAGCTCGTGCCGGGTGGAGGCGGCCAGCCCGGCGAGCGCGGCGCTGATGCGCCGCGCGCCCCGGACCGGACGCCCCGCGGGCCGCTGTCCCTCGGTCGCGGCCCGGTTCATCGCCGAACGGGCGAGCATCACGGAGCCCACGCTCTCTGCCACCGCTGACCACCCCCGCCGATCGATGTCCACTCAATGTACGCATGCGACTTCACACGGTGACAACCCCTGTTGAGAAGGATGGCGAATCCATGCCACCGAGGTTCACCCGTGTCGCCGTTGCCGCATCGAGATCCATCCGCAACTCCTTCGCATGCTCCTTCCGGGACCTTCGTTCGTCACATTCACAAATGGCCTACGAAGAGGGGGAGATGACGTGGAGCGGAACGAGGAGAGAGGGAACCGGCCCCGCCGGACCCGGGTTCCGGCCGTGCTCGCGGGGTTGCTCGCCGCCGGGATCGCCCTCACGGGCTGCGGCGCGGCCGGCGGCGGAGGCGGCGCCGACCGGAGCGCGAAGGAGGACGGGCGCACCGCACCGGCCGTCCCCGACGGCGGCCGCACCGGGACGGCCGCACCCCGCGAGGGCGAGCAGCGGTCCCCCTCGCCCGCGCCCGACTACCTGTCCACCTTCGCCCTGGACGTGGACACCGCCTCGTACGGCTACGCCCGCCGCGCCCTCGCCGAGGGGCGGCTGCCCGATCCGGCGACCGTGCGCCCCGAGGAGTTCGTCAACAGCTTCCGCCCGAACTACGAGCGCCCCGCCGACAACGGCTTCGGCGTCACCCTCGACGGCGCCCGCACCGGCCGTGACGGCTGGTCCCTGGTCAGGGTCGGGCTCGCCACCCGGGGCGCGGACCGGAGCGGCGAACGCCCGCCCGCCGCGCTCACCTTCGTCGTGGACGTCTCCGGCTCCATGGACGAGCCGGGGCGGCTCGACCTCGTCAAGGAGTCCCTGGGGCTCCTCGTCGGCGAGCTGCGCGACGACGACTCGATCGCGCTCGTCACCTTCAGCTCCGAGGCCGAGACCCGGCTGCCCATGACCCGCGTCGGAGAGGCCCGGGACCGGATCCGCGAGGTGGTGGGCTCCCTGGAGACCGCCGCGTCCACCAACGTGGAGGCCGGTGTCCGCACCGGCTACGACACCGCCGTCGCCGGCCACCGCGAGGGCGCCACCAACCGGGTCGTGCTGCTCTCCGACGCGCTCGCCAACACCGGCTCCACCGAGGCGGAGACGATCCTCGCCCGCATCGACGAGGAGCGCAGGGAGTACGGGATCACCCTCTTCGGCGTCGGCGTCGGCAGCGAGTTCGGCGACGCGCTCATGGAGAGGCTCGCCGACAGGGGCGACGGCCAGACGACGTACGTCTCCGACTCGGCGCAGGCCCGCAAGGTCTTCGTGGACCAGCTGCCCGCCCACGTCGAGCTGCGCGCCCGTGATGCCAGGGCGCAGGTCGCCTTCGACCGGCGGACCGTCGAGAAGTTCCGGCTGATCGGGTACGAGAACCGGGAGGTCGCGGACGAGGACTTCCGGAACGACCGGGTGGACGGCGGCGAGATCGGGGCCGGTCACACGGTCACCGCGCTGTACGCGGTGCGGACCAGGCCCGGGGCGTCCGGGACCGTCGCCACCGCCACCGTCCGCTGGCTCGACCCCGTCACCCGGGCCCCGCGCGAGCGCTCCGGCACCGTCGCGACCGGCGCGCTGACCGCCGACATCTGGGGCGGCGGCCACGACAGCCTCCAGCTGACCGCGATCGCCGCCTACTTCGCGGACGCCCTGCGGGGCGGGGCGCTGCCGGGGGCGCCGGGGCTCGGGACGCTCGCGGGACACGCCGACGCGATCGCCGGGCGGTCCGGCTCGGCGGTGGTGCGGGAGCTCGCCGAGGCGGTACGGAAGGCGGAGTCCCTGCGCGGCCCGGCGGAGGAGCCGTCGGAGCCCGGCGGGCCGGGGGAGGGGGAGCTGCGGTCGGGCGACCCGTACAGCTGACGGACGGCCGGGGGCGCGCCCCCGGCGTACGCCCGGCACACGCTCGGTCCGGCACACGCTCGGTCCGGCACACGCTCGGTCCGGCACACGCTCGGTCCGGCACACGCTCGGTCCGATACACGCTCGGTCCGGCACACGCTCGGTCCGGCATCGCGCGGCGGGCGGCGGGACGGAACGGCCCACGGGCCGCCCCCGCCGCCCGCCGCCTTTTCGTCTCTCCTCGCCGCCCCCGCGTCGCCCCTTCGTCTCCCCTCGCGGCCCGCTCGTCCCCCCTTGCCGCCTCCCCGGGCCGCGCCGAGCCGGGACCGCGCCGGTCTTCGAACCGTACCGAGCCGTCTGTTTATGGCGCGAAGTCGTGGGTCGAAGGCCCTCGGCCTCCCCCGGAGGACCCCCGAAAGCGTACCCCCTAGTCCGGAAACAGCCTTTCGCCACGGGTGACTTCTCAGCCAGTGGCGAAAAACCGATGCGCGGATAACCGGACAAAGGGGGTGAATCACCCCGATATCCCAGGAGGTGATTCCGTACCCTACGGTTTCTTATTGACATGCCTACGGGGGTCTTTTCTAATCATCGAGAGTCATCCCGCGCGCAGACACCGCACAGGCACTGAGGGGGCAAGGTGGACGTCCGGATCCTGGGGGGACTGTCGGTACGTGAGAACGGGGTGTCGATCACCCCGACGGCGGCCGTGCCCCGGCAGCTCCTCGCCCTGCTCACGGCCAGCGCCGACCAGGTCGTCCCCGTGACGGTCCTGACCGAGGAGCTGTGGCCGTCCGGCGCGCCGCGCGGCGCCCGCGCCGAGCTCCAGGCCCACATAGCCGGGCTGCGCGCCCTCATCGCGGACGCCCTGCGCGGCACCGGTCCCGCCGACCCGCGGGCCGGCTGGTCCGACCGGCGCACCGCCGACGCGGTCCTCGTCTCCCAGCCCGGCGGCTACCGGCTCGACACCGGAGGCGGCGCCCACGACGTCTGGCAGTTCGAGCGCGCGGCCGGCGCCGGCTACCGGGCCATGGAGGCCGGCGACCTCCCGCGCGCCGCGCTCCGCCTCGGCGAGGCCCTGGCCCTGTGGCGCGGCGACCCCTACGCGGGCGTCGCCGCCGGGCCCCGCCTCCGCAGGGAGATCGAGCGCCTCGAAACCTCCCGGCTCAGCGTCCTCGACCAGTGGCTCGAAGCACAGCTCGGCCTCGGCCGGCACGCCGAACTCGTCCCGGAGCTCACCGGACTCGTCGCCCGCCACCGCACCAACGAGCCCCTGCACGCCCACCTCATGGCCGCCCTGCTGCGCTGCGGCCAGCACGACCAGGCCCTCGTCGTCTACGAACGGCTGCGCCTCGCCCTCAAGGCGGAGAGCGGCATGGAGCCCTCGGCGCGGCTGCGGCGCCTCCAGCGCTCGGTCCTGGCCGGACGGCACACCGGCGGGCGGCCCGTCCCCGGTCTCCGGGTCCCCGCCCAGTACGCCCCGGCCCGCCCCCGCCTCGTCCCGGCGGGCTCCGTCGGCTGACGGCCCGTCGGCCCCGGACCCGGGTGAGAACCCCTCGGCCGCCCCGGCGGGGACCCCTCCGGCGCCCCGGCGGGAACTACGTGCCGCAGTTCACCGTTGACCGGTTCCCGAAGCCGAATTAGTTTCGGCGGACAGGACGGGTTTCCTCCCAGGTGCCCGATTTTGCTCGACATACGGGAGCTCGGACCATGACCACGCACGGCGCGGACGGAGCCGGTGGTGCGGACCCGCTGCTCACGGTCCTCGAACTCCTCGCCCGGCAGGCCCCGTCCGCCCGCTTCGACGCCCTCCTCGACGAGGCCCGCCGCGACGGCCTCGGCCCCGAGAAGCTCGGCCGCCTGGAGCGGGCCGTCGTCCTCGCCGGCCAGGTCCACGCCGAACGCGCCCACGAAGCGCGCCGCGAGGCCGGGCTCGAGGCCCTCGCCGACACCGCCCGCGACCTGACCCTCTCCTACGACCTCGACGGACTGCTGCACGTCATCACCCGCCGCGCCCGCCGGCTCCTCGGCCTCGACCTGGCGTACGTCACCCTGCGCGGCCCGCACGGCTCCTGCTACGTCCACACCACCGAGGGCACGCGCCCCGGCCGCGCCGAGGGCCCCCGCCTCGCCCCCGGCCTCAGGATCGCCGAGGGGTACGGGCTCGGCGGCGCCGTCCAGCTCCACGGCGTGCCCGTCTGGACCCCGGACTACCTCGCCGACGAGCGGTTCGCCCCCTCCGGCTCCCTCGACGCGGGCGTCCACGCCCCCGCCTTCGACGAGGCCGCCGAGGCGGCCCTGCGCGCCGAGGGGCTGCACGCGATCGTGGCCGCCCCGCTGCGCAGCGGCGACACCGTCGTCGGCACCCTCTTCGGGGCGGACCGGCGCGTCCGCCACCACACCTCCGAGGAGATCGGGCTCCTGGCCGCGCTCGCGGACCTGGCCGCCCTCGCCGTCGAGAAGGCCGGCCTCCTCGACCGGACCCGGGCCGAGGTCTCCGAACTGGAGCGGGACAGCGCCCGGGTGCGCACCCGGCTCACCCGGATGCGGCACGTCAGCGAGGCCCACGGCCGCATCATGAACCTGGTCCTCGCGGGCGGCGACCTGCGCAGCGTGGCCAAGGCCGCCGCCGACGCCCTCGACGCGAGCGTCCTGATCCGGGACCCCGGCGGCCGGTCCCTCGCCCTGGTCGGGGAGGTCCCCGGCCTCGACGAGGAGGCCGCCGAGGAGGCGGTCGAGAAGGCCTCGCTCGACGCCCACGCCCGCCGCCGCCCGGTCCTCGCCGCCGACGACATCTGGGTCGCGCCGGTCATCGCGGGCTCCGAGGACCTCGGCGGCCTCGTGGTCCACGCCGCCGGCGGACTCACCGGGGAGGACGAACGGCTCCTCGAACTCGCCGCCCAGTCCGTCGCCTTCCTCCTCCTCATGCGGCGCTCCACGGCCGTCGCGGAGGGCCCCGTCCGCGACGAACTCCTCGACGACCTCATCGCGGACCCGCCGCACGCGCCGCAGCAGATCGCCCAGCGGGCCGGCCGCCTCGGCGTCGACCTGCGCCGGCCGCACGTCCTCGTGCTCGCCCGGCCCGAGGGCGGCGAGCAGGGCCGGGCGGTCGTGTGGGCGTCCTCGTACGCGTACCGCCTCTCCGGGCTGAAGACCGTGCAGGGCGGCTGCATCGTGCTGCTGCTGCCGGGGGACGACGCCTCGGCCGCCGCCCGGGCCGTCGCCGCCGAGCTGTCCCCGCTGCTCGGGCACCCCGTCTCCGTCGCCTCCGCCGGGCCCGGCTGGAGCCCGGACGCCGTCGGGCGGATGCACCGGGAGGCCTGGCGCTGCCTCGACGCGATGAGCGCCCTCGGCGGCACCGGCTCCGCCGCCTCCGTGCGGGACCTGGGCTTCCTGGGGCTGCTGCTCTCCGACGACAACGACGTGGACGGCTTCGTGGAGTCCGCGATCGGGCCCGTGCTCGACTACGACGCCGAGCGGTTCACCGACCTCACGCACACCCTGGAGGCGTACTTCGCCTCGGGCGGCAGTCCGACGAACGCCGCCGAGGCGCTGCACGTGCACCCCAACACGGTCTCCCGCCGCCTGGAGCGGATCGGTGACCTCCTCGGGCCCGAGTGGCAGAAGCCCGGCCAGGTCCTGGAGGTGCAGCTGGCGCTCCGGCTCCAGCGCACCCGGGAGGCCCTGGCCCGCGGCCGCGTCACCCCCGAACCGCCCTGCCCCCGGGAGCGCGGCGCCTGAACGGGGGCCGGACCGGGGCCTGATCGGGAGGCCTGAATGGAAGGCCTGAGCGGGAGGCTTGATCGGGAAGCCTGATCGGGGGGCCCGAATGGAAGGCCCGAGCAGGAGGCTTGACGGGAAGCCCGGACGGGGCCGGTCGTCGCCCGGTGGGCCTCCGGTCCTCAGCTCGCCGTCCGCCGCGCGCCGTAGCCGGGGCCGTACCCCCGCGCCGAGCCGTAACCCGACTCCCACTGCCCGGACAGGACCGTCGCCGCGTGCGCCGCCGACGCCAGGGTGATGTGGCGGTGCCAGCCGCGGAACGAACGGCCCACGAAGTCCCGGAGGCCCGCCTCCTCCCCGACCTCGGCGAAGTCCCGCTCCACCCGGCGGACGAGCTTGGTCAGGCGCAGCAGGGTGCCCGCCTGCGAACCGGTCAGGTCGCTGATCCACACCCGGGACGGGGCCCGCCGCGGGTCGTCCCACTCGCCGAGCAGCACCAGCGGGCGCATCCGCTCCCCGCCCGGCGTCGGCAGCGCCACCCGGACGGCCGTGGCGAGCGAGGTGCGCGAGGTCCGCACGCCCCCCACCGTGTCCACCCAGCTCACCGGCCGGCGCAGTCCCTTGAGGGACTCCAGTATCTGCACGGCGGACAGCGGGCCCGCCCCGAAGCCGGGCAGCGAGCGGTCCGCGATCGCGAGCCGGGAGCCCGGGCCGATCCGGGCCACGACCGGCACCCCGGCCCCGGCGAGCCGGGCGAGCGCCGACCGGCCCGCGCCGCCCCGGATGTCGATGAGGACCGGCTTGCGGCTGATGTCGGGCCAGCGGGCGGTGTCGAGCGCCGCTGAGACCGCGCACTCCTCCATGGTCTCCTCGCCGGCCTCCTCGGGGACCTCCGCGCGGTCGCGCCGCTTCCGGTCGTTCACCCAGGGGTCCGGCAGGAAGAGGCGCCAGTTGACCGGGACGCTCAGGTCCTCGCCCGCGAACCACACGCCGAAGGCCTGCTGCCCGTGGAAGACCTGCCCGCGCTCCGGGTCGAAGCGCCGGTCCACGCCCACCGAGTGCTCCCCGGCCTTCGGGATCGGCATCGGCCGCACCACCCACGCCTGCGGGCAGCCGTTCCGCTCCAGGTGGCGGCCGAGCGCCGCCCGCATGGGCTGCCAGTCCCAGGTGGAGCTGGAGACGAAGTGGTGCAGGCTCTGCTCGGCGGCGGGACCGCCGATCTGCGCGGCGATGTTGCGGATCGACTTGCGGCCCTGCGCGGTGAGCAGGCCGTGCAGGTACTGCTCGGCCTTCAGGCGCTGGTCGCGGCGGGCGAAGTTGGAGAAGAGCGCGGCACACAGCTCGGCGTAGACGCCCTCGCGCGCGGCGGCCGCGCCGGCGGACCCGAAGGCGCCCAGGGAGACGGCCGGGGCGACGGTCCCGATGGCGGCCCTGCGCTTGGTTGCGACGGATGTACTCACGACACTCCTGCCCGAAGGTTGCGCAGCTCCTTCCCGCTGCACCACCACCGTCGCCCGTCACCGCCCCCGGGGACGAGGTGTACCCGGCACCCGATTCGGCCGCCGGATGGTGGCCGGACCACCGCCCCCTCCTTCCGCGCAGGTCACAGCCCTCCCGGCGATCCCGCGACGGGCCTTCCGGCAAGGCCCCGCGGGGCCTCCGCGAGGCCTTCGGGGAGGCCTCGCGGAGAACTGACAGACTCACCGGCCGGACTTTGACCCGTCGCGCTGCGTGGCCGGACCATCGCGGAGCGGGGCGGCACGGGCCGGTCCGGTCAAGGCCCCAGGCCGGGAACCGGACCCGTGCGCCCCGCCTTCCGCCGGAGGCTCCCGGCTCAGGCGGTGATCCAGTCGCTCGTCGCGATCACCGGCTGGACGCCCTGGCGGTGGACGGTGCCCTCGATGAGGCCGTACATCCGGTCGGCCGCGAAGTACACCTCGTTGTCGTTCTTCAGGCCGAACGGCTCCAGGTCCACCAGGAAGTGGTGCTTGTTCGGCAGGTTGAGCCGCACCTCGTTGACCGTGGCGACGTGGTCCAGGACCCGGTCCGCCATCGCGTGCAGCGTCTGCTGGAGCGAGTAGCTGTACGTCTCCGCGAACGCCTCCAGCATGTGCCGGCGCACCTTCTCGTACGAGCGGTCCCAGTCGTGCTCCGGGTCGGCCGCCGCCGTGGCCGAGTGCGCCCATCGGGCGGTGACCTTGGTGGCCAGGATCCGGTCGTACGCCTCCTGGAGCGTCGTGTACCGGTCCTTGATGAAGCCGTGGAACTCGGAGTTGGTCGAGTTCATCACCGTCAGCTCCTTCAGGCCCGAGAGGACCTGGAGGCCGGTGGTGTCCGAGTACGTGACCTGCGCGGTGCGGACCTCCTGGCCCTTGCGGACGAAGGAGTGCTGCTCCTTGCGCGTCGGGACCGGGATCCGCTCCCAGGCGAACTCCTCGACCCGGACCTGCGCCTCGTGGACGACCGGCTGCGAGGTCACGAAGTGCCGGGCGAGGTGGATCGCGAAGGCCTCGGGGGAGGCGACGCCGTGCTCCTTGGCGAAGGCGTAGACCGTGTTCTTGGTGGTGTCGGTCGGCAGGCAGTTTCCGTTGTCGCCGGTCAGGTGCACGTCGCGGTACTCGCCGCGCAGCGCCACCGACACGTTCAGGTCGCGGATCTCGTGCCAGGCCCCGTCGTCGCCCTTGCGGGTCACGGTGACGATGCGGTTCTCGGCCTTGCCGTACTGGTTCTGTGCCAGGACGTGCTTGCTCATGTGCTGCTCAGCTCCCGCGGGTACGTGGATACGGATATCCCGTACGCCCGGCGTCCAGCGTCCCCGTCGTCCCGAGGGTCCGCTCCCCGCCGTCCGGCCCGTGAACGGCGGACCGCCCCGGGACTGACGAGCATCCCGGTCCGTAGGTGTGGCCTCGAAGATATGTGCACTTCCGGCGGCTTGCAATGGGTGCGTGACGGCGGGGCCCGGGCGTCAGGAGGGCGTCAAGGAGCGTACGGGAGGCGTCGAGAAGGAGACGTACGGCGTCAGGGGGCCGTCGACGGGGGCGGTGGACGGCCCGGGCGGGGTTTTCCTCGTCCCGTCCGAGAACCTCCGTCCCGCGCCCCGCGGCCGGGACCCTCTCCACCCGGGGGTCACGATGGCCGACGCGGCCTTCGCCGCCACCACGATCGCGGTCCTCGCGCCGGTGGCCCTCGTCGCCAAGGGGGTGGCCAGGCAGTGAGCGCCGAGAGCATCGCCGGTCTCCTGGTGGCCGCCGGCCTCCTGGGCCACCTCGTCCTCGCCCTCTCCGCCGTCGGCGTCCTCCTCCACCTGCTCCAGCGGGCGCAGGGCGTCCTCGACGCCGATCCGCTTGCGGCCGAGGAGCAACTGCCGGGCGAGGGTGGAGCGGTTGAGGGCGCGCGGGGTGATCACCGTGGGGCGATTCTCCCGCGCGGGGAGGGAGTTCGAACGTGTCTCCGTTTTGGTGGGGGATCTGCGCGTTCACTCGGGGGTCACCCCGGTGTCGTGCACGCGTCGCTCCGTGTTGTGGCCGGAAACAGACCATGGGCCCGCCGTCACCGGCGCCGTTCCCCATGTCCGCAGTTCCGTGTGCTCCGAGGGAGTTCCCCCAGATGATTCCGCGCCTCCTGCGCCGCCGGCCCGCCGCCGTGGTCCTGCCGCTGTCCGCCGCGCTCGCCCTCACGGTGGTCGGGGGGACGGCGGACGGGGCGTCGGCGCACCGCGGCCACGGCGGCTCCGCCGGCCGCGTCGTCTCCACCTCGACCCTGCCCGACGTCCCGCTGGCCGCGTTCAGCAACGGCATGCTGCCGGGCGGCGTCGCGGACGACCGGGGCGTGGACCTGGGCGGCATCGGCAGCGACCTGTTCCCGGCGGAGCGGCGCGGCGAGTACTGGACCGTCACCGACCGGGGCCCCAACGGCCAGATCGAGGTCGGCAAGGACAAGCGCCGCACCTTCCCCGTGCCCGGCTTCGACCCGGCCATCGTGAAGGTCCGCGCGGTCGGCGGCCGGATCCAGGTCCTGAGGACCATCCCGCTCACCACCTCGCACGGCGCCCCCGTGACCGGCCTGTCCAACCAGCTCGGCCGCGACGAGGCCCCGTACACGTACGACGCCTCGACCCCGCTCCCGTACAACCCGAACGGCCTGGACACCGAGGGCATCGTGCGGGACCGGAACGGCGGCTTCTGGCTGGTGGACGAGTACGGTCCTTCCCTCGTCCACGTCTCCGCGAAGGGCCGGGTGCTCGCCCGCCACGTGCCCGAGGGGCTCAGGCTGACCGGCGCCGACTACCCGGTGGTCGAGTCGCTGCCCGCGGTCTTCCTCAAGCGCAAGACCAACCGCGGCTTCGAAGGCCTCGCGCTCCTCCCCGACGGCGACCTCGTCCTCGGCCTCCAGAGCCCGCTGCTCCACCCCGACGAGGCCGCCGGCAAGGACTCCCGCACCACCCGGCTGCTGCGCTTCTCGCCGCGCGCGAACCGGGTCACCGCCGAGTACGCCTACCGCTTCGACCCGGTCGGCACGGTCGAGCCCGGCCAGACCAAGACCTCCGAGCTGAAGCTCTCCGCGCTCGTCGCGCTCGGCGGCGACCGCCTCCTCGTCCAGGAGCGCACCGACAAGTCCGCCCGTTTCCACGAGGTCCGCCTCCGCCGCTCCGACGACATCCTCGGCTCCGCCTGGGACACCGGCGCGCGGCCCACCCTGGAGCAGCTGGACGACCCGGCGGCGGCGGGCGTGCCGGTCCTGCGGAAGAGGCTGGTCGTCGACCTCAACACGGTGAAGGGCGTTCCCGGCAAGATCGAGGGCGCCGCCGTCGAGGGCTCCTCGACGCTCGTCCTCCTCAACGACAACGACTTCGGCATGACGGACGGCCCCGGCGCCTTCGACGCGCGGGGCCGCCTGGTCGACAGCGGCGTGGAGACCACCCTCGTCAAGATGCGCCTCGACCGCCCGGTCCGCTGAGGTCCCGCCCCCCTCACCGCAGGGTGAGGGGGGTCTCCGCCGTGACGCGGGTCGGCTTCTCGGGGTTGCGGACGTGGTGGAGGCCGGTGATGCGGCCGTCCACGACCCGGAGCGCCGTGACCCCGTCGAACGCGCCGTCCGGGGACACGGCGAGCGCCGGATCGGCGTGGACTCACAGGCGATCGCGGCCCCGGCCTTCGCGGAGCCGCCCAGGTGGAAGCGGGCCGCCTTCCCGGCCCCGGCCACCGGCCGGACGCGCGCGCCCAGCACGTCCGGCGCCTCGTGACGCGCATCGCTCCGCGTGGGCGGCCGGAGCGGCCCGTGTTCACGCTCCCGTCAGCGCGTGCGCCAGGTGGTCGGCGAGCCGGGGCAGCCAGTCGGGCCGCGCGTTCCCGAGGAGGTGGTCGCCGTGCGGGACGGAGAGGTGGGTGCCGTGCGGGGCCGACCGGGCCAGCGGCTCGCCGTTCGTCACGCCGGGGATGACGTCCTGCCCACCGTCCACGACGAGCAGCGGCGCCGTGACGCGGGGCGCCAGGCCGGTGAGGTCCACGTGCCGGGTGAACTCCCGTGCCGCGTCGGCCCCTCCCGTACGCCGGGCCACCATGTCCCTGATCGGCTGCGGGAGTTCATTCCAGTCGAGGCGGAACGGGCCGCTGACGGTGGCGACCGCCGCCACGCGCGGTTCGAGCGCCGCGGCCCGGGCCGCGAAGTAACCGCCCAGGCTGAGGCCGACGAGACCGGCGCGCGGGACGCCGAGGGCGTCGAGGACCCGGCCCACGACCTTCTCGTACTCGGGTACGAGGACCGACGTCGCCGCGAGCACGCCCTGCCCGGGCCCGTCCATCGCGAACACCGCGAGGCCCCGGGCGAGGAGCGCGGACACCAGGTCGAGGAACTCCTCCTTGGCGGAGTCGAGCCCGGGGACGACGATCACGGTCCCGACCGCGTCGGCACCGGGTACGTCGGCACCGGAGGCATCGGCGCCGGGTACGTCGGCACCGACCGCATCGGCGCCGGGTACGTCGGCACCGGAGGCACCGGACACGGCGGAAGCGACGGAAGCACGGGAGGCACCGGGCGCGGCGGAGGGAAACCGCAGCCATCCCGTGAACCCCTCCCCGCTCACCCGCCGCGCCCCCGGCTCCAGGACGGCGAGCGCCCGGCCCAGGGCGTCGTCCGCCGCGGCCGCGGCACGGGCCGCCTCCGCGTACGGCGCCAGCGTCGCGACGTGGAAGCACCGGGCCGCCGCCAGCAGGTGCGTACCCGCCGAGCGGGGCGATCCGGCTCCCTCGGCGCGCCCCAGGTGCTCCTGCCCGGCGCGCAGGAAGGCCGGCCCCCAGTCGGCGACGGAGGCGAGGCCGCCGGTGACGCGCCGGTACTCGTGCGGGTCGACACCCGCGCCCGTGACGCGGGTCCACTGCGCGTCGGCGAAGCCGGCCATGTCGTCGTATGCGTTCACCGTGCTTCTCCCGTCAGCAGGACGGCCTTGCCGCGTATACGGCGTTCCCGCAGGTCGACAAGGGTGTCGGCGGTCAGTTCCCAGGAGGCGGTCCGGCCGATCTCCGGGTGCAGCCGGCCCTGGTCCACCAGGCGCACCAGCGTCGCGAGATCGGGCCCGTAGGGGGCGCCGGCGTAGTGGAAGTGCCGGATCGTGACGCGTTCGGGCCCGCCGAGGAGCGCGAAGAAGTCGAGGGTCGCCGGGACGCGGCCGGCCTGGCCGAACCAGACGAGCGTGCCGCCCGGCCGCACCTTCGTGAGGGCGAGGGGCAGGTCGGGCCCGCCCGTGGACTCCAGGACGACGTCGAACGGCCCCGCCGCTTCCGCGACGCCGTGCACCACGCGCGCGCCCAGCTCCGCGAGCCGCGCACCGCGCTCCGGAGTGGCCGTCACCGCGGTCACCTCGGCCCCGGCCGCGACCGCCAGTTCGGTGACGTAGTGTCCGACCCCGCCCGAGGCGCCGGTGAGCAGCATCCGCAGGCCGGCCGGCGCGCCGACCGCGCGCAGCAGCCGCAGGGCCGTGATCCCGGCCAGGGGCAGGGCCGCCGCCCGTACGCCGTCGACGCCGTCCGGGAGGACCGCGAGGGAGTGGACGGGCACGGCGGCGTACTCGGCCCAGCCGCCCCGCGCCGGATGCCCGACCACGCGGGTGCCGACGGCGGGCCCGGAGCCGTCCGCCGCCTCCTGGACGACGAGCCCGGCGACGTCCTTGCCGGGCAGGAACCCCGGCTCGGGGGCTTCGAGGAGGAACGTCTCGCCGCGGTTCGGCGCGAACGCCTCCACCTTGACCAGTACCTCCCCCGGTTCCGGTACGGGCTGGGGGACCTCGGCGAAGGCGACCGGACGCGCCGCCTCCCCGGTGGGAATCAGTCTCTGCATGCCGAGCATGGAAACCCGGCGCCCGGCCGCCCCTCCAACAACGGAAGGGAGGGACCGACAACCACGGGTTGTCGCCCGGGGCCAGGGCTACGGTGGGGACCGTGGATCTCGACGTGGCGCAGGTGCGCGCCTTCGTACGCACCGCGGAGGAGCTGCACTTCGGGCGGGCGGCCGCGACGCTCGGCATCTCCCAGCAGGCCCTGTCCAAACGGATCGCGCGCCTCGAATCCCTCCTCCGCACCCCGCTGTTCCTGCGCGACGGCCGGGGCGTGTCCCTCACCGGCGCCGGGCAGCGCTTCCTCCGGCCGGCCCGGCGGACGCTGGAGGCCGCCGACGCGGCGGTCGCCTCGGTGACCCGCGAGGAACGCCCGCTCCGCGTGGACGTCTGGGGCCACCTGTACGCCCCGACCCGCACCCTGGCCCAAGTGGCGGGGAGAGCGGGCACGTGGGTACTGGGCCACGGCCGCGACCTGCCGTCGGTGACGGACGCGCTCCTCGACGGCGGGGTGGACGTGGCCTTCGGCCGGGTCCACCCTCCGCTGCGCGCGGGCCTGACCCATCGCCTGGTCCGCCTCGAACCGGTGGACACCGTACTGGGCGCCGACCACCCCCTCGCCTCCGAACCGTCCCTCCGCCCGGACCGGTTGAGCTCCGGCGTGCTGTGGGCGCCCGGCCCGCTGGACCGGCTCGACTTCCTCCACCGGTTCGCGGACCGGTTCGGCGTGCGCGCGAGGGCCGCGAGCGTCAACCTGGGCCTGGGGCACTTCCTCGCCGGGATCGCGGAGGACCCGCGCCGCTTCGCCCTGCTGCCCGCCGACGTCCCCCTGCCGGAGGTCCCCGGCCTCCGCTCCGTACCCCTGGTCGATCCCACCCCGCTGTACGCCTGGTCCCTGCTCTGGCGCACCGGCGACGGCCACCCCGGCCTGGACCGCCTCACCGCGGCCTGCGCCGCCGAGGCGCGGCGGAGCAGATGGCTGGAGTACGACCCGGCCCGCGACTGGCTCCCGGAACCACCCCCGGGGAGTACCGCACAGGTTTACCCGGGATCAACTCCTGGTGGGACGCGCGCGGATGTGCCCGCCCCCTAACGTCTTCCCTGTCCACGATCGACCTTCCGAACACCGGGGGCCGGACCGCGGGGGCCGGATCCGTTCCGTACGGGACGGGGAGGGCGGCATGGGGCTGGGGGGCCGCATGCCGCCCCGACCGTACGGGCCGGATCCGCACGGCTCGACCCGTCCGGGCCGCTCCCGGTGCGCCCCGCGTGCGCGGTACGGGGGTCCGCGCACGCGGGGCGCTCCCCTCCCGACCGGAAGGAGCCTTCCGGGGACGAGTGCACGAGGGACGAAACCGATGGTCTCCGGCCGCGAGGCGATACGGCGACGAGGCGACACGGCGAACCATCACCCGCCCCCGCACAGCACGCCCGCACCGGACGCCCGCACCGGAC
Source organism: Streptomyces bikiniensis (assembly GCF_000716625.1). NCBI lineage: Bacteria > Bacillati > Actinomycetota > Actinomycetes > Kitasatosporales > Streptomycetaceae > Streptomyces > Streptomyces bikiniensis. Next base: position 28,929 of record NZ_JNXJ01000017.1, read on the forward strand.
GCCCGCACCGGACGCCCGCACCGGACGCCCGCTCCGACAGCAGCGCGGGACGGAGGAAGGACCGCTCGCCGTCCGAGCACCCCGCGTCGGCTACTTCACTGCTCCACTACTCCACGTCGACGCCGTATCCCTGTACGAGAGCCTCCAGGCCGTGGTCGTACCCCTGGCCGACGGCGCGGAAGCGCCACCGCGGGCCCCGGCGGTAGATCTCGGCGAGGAGCAGGGTGCGTTCGCTGGTGGCGGCGTCCAGGGTGGCCTGGGCCGTGGCCGGAGCGTCGACGCCCGGGGCGAGGACGAGTTGGACCGCTCCGATGTCCCCGAAGGTGGCGGCGCCGTCGACGGCGGCGGCGATCGCGACCCTGCGGGCGGCCGGAGGCAGCGCCGCGAGGTCGACGGCGACGGTCTGCTCGGTCGGGCCGTCGCAGAGGAGGCGGACGGATCCGCCGGGGCTCTCCGGTGCACCGTAGAAGACGAAGTCCCCGTCGCAGGAGACCTGCTCGTCCTCGTCCAGGACGAAGGCGACGACGTCGATCTCGCAGGTGGTCTGCTGCGCCCAGGAGGCGCTCACGTGCCAGTGGCCGGCGGTGGACGGTGCGGGGAGGTCGAGGACCCCGCCGCGCGGCAGGACGTCGGTCGCCGCGCCGGCCGGGGCGAGGGCCCCGGCCGGCTCGGAGACGGGGGCTCCGAGCCAGGCGGGTTCACGGACCGGCAGCCCCAGCGAGGTGACGCGGGCCATGCGGCGGTCGCGCTCGCCCCCGGGGAGGAGGACGACGTCGGTGACGCCCGCCGAGAGGTTGATCGCGGCGGCACCGCCCATGTCGACGATCCGGGCCCGGGCGGCGGACGCCTCCTCGTGGGTACCGCCCAGGACCAGGACCCGCCGCCGCCCGAACGGCTTGACGGGGCGCGCGGGCGGCGGCGGGACCAGGACGGGAGACGACGCCGCCCCGGGGACCGCTTCCGGGGCCGTCCCCGGGGCCGCCTTCGGCGTCCGGTCCTCGTGCGGCGTCCCGGGGCGCACCTCGCCCAGCAGCTTCAGGAAGGCGTGCTCGTCGAGGACCGGGACGCCTTCGGCGATCGCCCGCCGCGCCTTTGCCGAGCCCGAGGCCGCGTCGTTGGTGACGAGGGCGCTGGTGTGCCGGCTGACCGACGACATGATGTTCAGCCCGGCGGCGACGGCCCGGGCCACCAGCTCGGCCCGGGAGGTCGCCGTCTCGCCCGTGACGGCGATCTTCATGCCCTGGACGAGCGGTCCGCCGGGCGCCGGACGGCCGGGGTTCCGGTAGGCGCACGGGGTCTTCGGCGGATTCGGCGCGAACCGCGGGTCCTGCCGGGGCGGGCAGGGCACCAGCGGCAGCGGGACGTCCAGCCGCGCGGCTTCGGAGAGGGAGGACCGGAAGATCCCGGCGAGGACGCGGGCGTCGTCCAGCGCGTCATGGGCGCGGGTCCGGGGCACGCCGTAGTGGGCGGCCAGCGACGCCAGGCCGAGGTCCGCGGCGGGCGGCTCCACGCGCCGGTTCAGGGCCAGGGTGCACAGCCGCTGGGAGACCGGGAGGTGGAGCCGGGCGCGGGCGAACTCGTGGGCCAGGAAGTCGTAGTCGAACTGCGCGTTGTGGGCCACCATGACGCGGTCCTGCAGGAGCGCGCCGATCCGCCCGGCCACTTGCTCGAAGGTCGGGGCGCCGCTCAACCGCTCCGCGGTCAGACCGTGGACGTGCACGGGGCCGGGATCGCAGCCGGGGTTCAGCAGGGTGGAGAACTCACCGTTCTGGACCCCGTCCGGCCCGAAGGTGAGCACCGCGACGGAGAGGACCCGATCGCGCCGGGCGACCAGACCGGACGTCTCGACGTCGACCAGGGCCCAGTCGTACGCGTAGTCGGGCAGGCGGGACACGTCGAGCGTGGTGACGAGGGACACGGCAGCAAGAATGATCCGGACACGGTCCCCACTTCAACCAGAATGCTGTTTTGTCTCCTTTGTCCCCGGGGGCCGCTCCCGAACTTCGGGCCGCTTTCGGGAGAAGCGGTTGGCGGAAGGCGTCCGCGCCCGGTCGCCGTCGGACGGATCCGGCCTTCCCGCCCTCTGCCCGGCCGTTCCACCGATGGCTGGAAGACGCTCTTGACCAGCAGAAAGCCCTCCCGAAGGAGGGCCTGGTCGTACAGGAAAAGCGCCCCCGGCAGGACTCGAACCTGCGGCCAAGTGCTTAGAAGGCACCTGCTCTATCCGCTGAGCTACGGGGGCCGGTCGGTGGCCGTGTGGCCAGGAGCCCCTGGTGGGTGGGGTGTGACCTGCCGGGACAAGGATAGGGCTCCGATCGCCTTGGCCCGGTTGCTTCGCCTGCGTGGCACGATGTGGAGGTTCGGTGAAGCGGAACGATAATCGCAGGCAGGTGCGATTCGCGCAGCGCTTTTCGCATCGCTCGGGGCGGGTGTTGTGCACTCGTTATGCCCCGTCTTCCGGTCACCGCCCTTTTCTTCGGCGCGCAGGGCCCCCATACGCTTCAAAAACACTCATAAATTGGGCATTCTTCGCATGTGGTGACCTTGGACGAACGGCCTCAGCTGATCGACGCACTCTCCGCCCTGCGCGACCGTGTCGCCGCCGTGCGTCTCCCACTGCCCCTCCCGGGCGCGGACCGCGCCCGCCAGAACCGGGTCGAGCTGCTCGCCCAGCTCGACGACTACCTGGTGCCCCGGCTGAAGGACCCCGACGCCCCGCTCCTCGCCGTCGTCGGCGGCTCCACCGGCGCCGGGAAGTCCACGCTCGTCAACTCCCTTGTGGGGCGGCGCGTCAGCGAGGCCGGCGTGCTCAGGCCCACCACCCGCACCCCCGTCCTCGTCTGCCACCCCGAGGACCACCACTGGTTCGCCGGGATGCGCGTCCTGCCGCAGCTCACCCGCGTCTGGCTGCCCCAGGCCGACGACGACCACCCCGTGGACGAGCCCGCCCCCGAGGAGAACGCCCTCCGCGTCGAGACCGCCTCCTCCCTGCCCCGGGGCCTCGCCCTGCTCGACGCCCCCGACATCGACTCCCTCGTGGTCGAGAACCGCCTCCTCGCCGCCGAGTTGATCTGCGCCGCCGACATCTGGGTCATGGTCACCACCGCCTCCCGGTACGCCGACGCCGTCCCCTGGCACCTCCTCCGTACCGCCAAGGAGTACGACGCCACCCTCGTCACCGTCCTCGACCGCGTCCCCCACCAGGTCATCGGCGAGGTCTCCCGCCAGTACGGCGCCCTGCTCGACCGGGCCGGGCTCGGCGACGTGCCCCGCTTCACCATCCCCGAACTCCCCGAGTCCACCGGCGGCGGCAGCGGACTGCTGCCCGACAGCGCCGTCACCGCCCTCCGCGGCTGGCTCGCCCACCGCGCCGAGGACCCGGCCGCCCACCAGCAGGCCGCCGACCGCACCGCCTTCGGCGTCATCGACTCCCTCGACGCCCGGCTCCCCGAACTCGCCGGCGCGGTCTCCGCCCAGTACGCCGCCGCCGTCCGCCTCGGCGGCGTCGTCGAGGCCGCCTACCACGAGCAGGGCCGGCGGGTGCGCAAGCAGCTCGGCCGCGGCGCCGTCCTCGCCGGCGACGCCCGCACCCGCTGGCGCGCCTACCCCCGCGACAGCACCGCCGAGGAACTCCTGGACGCCCTCGCCGAATCCCTCGCCGCCCTCCTCCACTGCGCGGTCTCCGCCGCCGAGGAGCGGGTGCGGGACGGCTGGCGCCACGAACCCGCCGCCGAAGCCCTGGGCCCGGTGCGGACCTGCGCCGACCGGGAGACCGGCGAGCGGATCGGCGTCGAGGTGCGCCGCTGGCGCCGCGTACTCGAAGAGCTGGCCGAGGAGGAGGTACGGGACGTGGAGCGCCCCGCCGGCTCCCGCGGCGCCCTGCCCGATGCCGACACCGTCGCCGCCCTCCTCGCCGCCTCCCTCCTCGGCGGCCGCCGGACCCGGCCCGCCGGCGAACGCCTCGCCGAACTCCTCGGCGCCCAGGTCGCCCTGCGCCTCCGCGACAAGGGCGGCGAACTCGTCGTCTCGTACGTCGACCGTGTCCTGCACGCCGAACGCGACCGGCGCCTCGCCCCCCTCGACGCGCTCGACGTGACCCCCGAGCCGCAGGCGGAGCTGATCGCCGCGCTCTCCGTACTCCAGAAGGAGAAGTGACGTGCAGCTGGAAGACGGCCGCAAGCGCGACCAGGGGCGGGAGCGCCGCCCCGGCGACCCCGGCCAGGACCGTCGCTCCGGCGACTTCGGCCTCGGCCGGGACCTGGGTCGGGGTCCGGGCCGGGACCCGGACCTGGGCCGGGACCGGGGCCGGAGTGGCGACCGGAACCGTGACCAGGGCCGTCGGTCCGGCGACCTCGGTCGTGGTCAGGACGGGGGCCGGGGCCGTCACCCAGGGGGCCTCGACCAGGACCGTGGCCGTGACCCCGGCCTCGACCGGGACCGTGGCCGTCGCCCCGGTGACCCCGGCCAGGACCGCGATCGTGACCGCGACCTCGGGCGCTGGGACGACGGTCTGATCGCCCGCCGCGCGAGCGAGCGCGCCACCCTCAAGGAGGAGGCCGGGAAAGGCCTCGAAGGGGGAGGCCCCGGGGCGGGGGCCGAGGACGTGCCGACCCCCTTCGGCGGGCACTACGGCCGCCCCCTCCGCAACCGCCTCGACGCCCTCCACGAACTCGTCGGCCTCTCACGCGCGCGCGTGGAGAGCGACGCCCTCGCCGAGGCCGGGCGCGTCCTGGACGAGGCCGCCGCCCGCCAGCGGCTCTCCTCCCGGCACACCGTCATCGCCGTCGCGGGACCCACCGGAAGCGGCAAGTCCACGCTCTTCAACGCCCTCGCCGGCGTCGCCGTCTCCGAGACCGGCCTGCGCCGCCCCACCACCGCCGCGCCCATCGCGCTCAGCTGGTCCGAGGGCGCCGCCGGACTGCTCGACCGGCTCGCCATCCCCAACCGGCTGCGCCGCAGGCCCCTCGCGGGCGGCACGGGTGACACCGAGCTCCAGGGCCTCGTCCTCGTGGACCTGCCCGACCACGACTCGGCCGTCACCGCCCACCGCGACCAGGTCGACCGGGTCCTCGGCCTGGTCGACGCCGTCATCTGGGTCGTGGACCCCGAGAAGTACGCCGACGCCGCCCTCCACGAGCGCTACCTCCGCCCCCTCGCCGGGCACGCCGAGGTCACCTTCGTCGTCCTCAACCAGATCGACCGGCTCGGCACCGACGCCGCCGACCTCGTCCTCGACGACCTGCGCCGCCTCCTGGACGAGGACGGCGTGGCCCTCGGCGAGCACGGCGAACCCGGCGCCACCGTCCTCGCCCTCTCCGCCCTGACCGGCGAGGGCGTCCCCGAACTGCGCGAACTCCTCGCCCGCTTCGTCCAGGAGAAGACCGCCCCCGAGCGGCGCCTCTCCGCCGACATCGACGCCGCCGCCGCCAAACTGCGCCCCGCGTACGTCGCCGAGGGGCGCGCCGGTCTCGACGAGCGTTCCCGGGACGCCTTCACGGACCGCCTCGCCGCCGCCGTCGGCGCCCAGGCCGCCGGCGAGGCCGCCGAGCGGGTCTGGCGCCGGGGCGCCATCCGCGCCTGCGGCACCCCCTGGCTGCGGCTGTACCGCTGGTACGAGCGCAAGCGCGCGCACGGCTCCACCGACCCGCACCCCGCGCCTCCGGCCGAGGAGGAGCTGACGGCACGCCAGCGCGTGGAGCAGGCCGTGCGGATCGTCGCCGACGACGCCTCGTACGGGCTCCCCGCCCCGTGGGCGCAGGCCGTCCGCGAGGCGGCGGCGCGCGGGGCGGACGGCCTCCCCGAGGCCCTGGACGAATTGGCCGTCTCCCTCGGCGACCCGGCCGCCCGGCCGCCCCGGCCCGCCTGGTGGCCCGCGGCCGTCCTCGCCCAGGTCGTGATGACGCTCCTCCAGGTCTTCGGCGCGCTCTGGCTGATGGGGCAGATCATCGGCGTCCTGGAGCCCGGACTGCTCCCGCCGGTTCTCGTGATGCTCGCCGGGATTGTGGGCGGTCCGCTCGTCGAATGGGCCTGCGAGGGCGCGGTGAAGGGCCCGGCGCGCCGGTACGGGCAGGAGGCCGAGCGCCGGCTGCGCGAGGCGGCCGCCGCCTGCGGCCGGGCCCGGGTGCTGGACCCGGTGGCGGCCGAGCTGGTGCGCTACCGGGAGGTGCGCGAGCAGTACGCGACGGTGGTGGGCACCCGCCCGCCGGTCCGCGCCCTGGGCGCGCCGGCCCGCGTTGTGGGCGGGTACCGCTCCGGTACGAGGCGCCTGGGCGCCACCCGCGCGGGGGCCCGGGCGAGATAGCCGGGCGAGGTGTCCGGGCGGGGGCCCGGACGAGGTGGCCGGGCGAGACAGCCGGGCGGGGGCCCGGACGAGACAGCCGGACGAGGCAGCCGGGCGGCGGGCCTCCCGCCGTTCGGCCCCCGGGCCTCCCGCCGTTCGGCCCCCGGGCCTCCCGCCGTTCGGCCCCCGGTTCGCTTTGCCTGCTTTCACCCTTCCGGGTAAGGGAGTTGTGCACCGTTACGGGGTTTTCCACAGGCTCCGGCGGGATTCCCGGCTTCGCCCCACCATGGGACCGGAAGGGCGCCCGACCGAAGGGCGTCCGGCGGAGACGGATGGGGGCGGGACCATGAACGACACGACCGTGACGCTCGTCGGCAACGTGGCGACGGCGGTGGAGTACCGGGAGACGGCGACGGGCGGGGTGGCCCGGTTCCGGTTCGCGGTGACCGCGCGCCGCTGGGACCGGGAGCGGGGCCTCTGGTCCGACGGGAACACCAGCTTCTACACGGTGTCGGCCTGGCGCTCCCTGGGGGCCAACCTCGCGGCCTCGGTCTCGGTCGGGGAACCGCTCGTGGTGCACGGCCGGTTGAGGGTCCGGGAGGACGAGCGCGACGGGCAGCGCAAGACCTTCGTGGACGTGGACGCGCTGGCCGTGGGGCACGACCTGACCCGGGGGACGGCGGCCTTCCGGCGTGCGGCGCGGACCGAGCCCCGGGCGCGGACCGACGGGCAGCCGTACGCCGGGACCGGGACCGAAACCGGGGCCGGCCCCGTGCTCGGGCCGGCGCCGGAGGGGGATCCGTGGACGGAGGCGATGGCGGAAGCGGTGGCGGTGGCGGTGGAGGGAATCGCGGTGGGAACAGGGGACTCCGAGAAGGGAAACGGAGGAAAAGGCGAGGAAGCGAACACCGAACACCGGCTGGTGACCGTGCCCTGACCTTGTGTCGTGGCGATTTGTCGACCAACTCGCGGTACGTGGTAACGATTCCGAGACGGAATGGTTGTCCGACCGTATGGCCGGGTACCCGCGGCTTCCGCGTCCCTAGGATTCCCGGGTACTCATGTGGCACGTGAGCCCATCGAGTCTGTGAGTCTGTTGGCGTGCGCCCCTCCCACGCGGAACAAGGCCGTTCGCGGAGTGGCTCGCCCGGAGGGGAATCCGATGTTTTCAGTTCGTGGGCGGGGCACGGCGCGCCGCCTCGCCGCTGCCACCCTGGTCTCGGGGCTCGTCGCCGCCGGTGCGATGGGCATCGCAGGACCCGCCGCCGCCGAAGAGGGGCCGGGTGACAACGGCGGCGCCTCCGCCGTGCTCGGCCAGCTGAAGGTCTCCGCCCAGGTGAAGGTCACCGAGAAGGCCGACGGCGAAGAACACGTCCGGGAAGAGAGCGGCGGCCTCTTCGAGATGAAGGTCGAGAACGGCGGAACCCTGCAGACCTACTGCATCGACTTCCGGACCAACGCGCTCGACGGCAAGAAGTACAAGGAGGTCGGCTGGGACCAGTCGTCCCTCCACGACAACCCCGACGCGGGCAAGATCCTCTGGATCCTGGAGAACTCCTACCCGAACGTCTCGGTCGCAGCCCTCGGCGACAAGGCCGGCGTCAAGGGCCTGACCAAGGAGACCGCCGCCGCCGCCACGCAGGCCGCGATCTGGCGCTACTCGGACAAGGTCGACGCGACGCCGGTCGACGAGAACGCGCAGCGGCTGACCGAGTACCTGTTCGGCAGCGCCGCCAAGGTCGAGGAGCCCAAGGCCTCCCTCAGCCTGTCCCCGTCCTCGGTCGCCGGCAAGGCCGGCGACAGGCTCGGCCCGATCAAGGTCTCCACCAACGCCGCCGAGACCACCCTCTCCGTGGTTCCGGGCGCCCCGGCCGGCACCGGCGTCGTCGGCAAGGACGGCAAGGCGGTCACGAAGGCCAAGGACGGCGACGAGGTCTTCGTCGACGTGCCGAAGGGCACCGAGGACGGCACGGCCGAGATCAAGGCCGAGGCCACCACGAAGGTTCCGCTCGGCCGCGCCTTCGTGAGCGTCGAGGAGAAGAGCCAGACCATGATCCTGGCCGGCTCCAGCAGCTCCACCGTCACCGCCGAGGCCGCCGCGGCCTGGGCCAAGAAGGGCGCCGTCCCGGCCGTCACGGTCGCCAAGGACTGCGCCGGGGGCGGCCTTGAGGTCGTCGCCTCCAACGAGGGCGACGAGGACTGGACCTTCGAGCTGAAGGGCACCTCCCACACCGTCGCCGGTGGCGAGACCAAGACCATTCCGGTCGAGCTCGCCGAGGACGAGGCCTACAAGTTCACCATCACCGGCCCGAACGACTTCGAGCAGACCTTCGAGGGCGTCCTGGACTGCGAGACGGCCCCTCCCGGCCCGAATCCCTCCGCGACCACCCCCGGCACCGGGCCCACCACCCCGGCCCCCTCTCCGTCCGCCGCGGACGGCACCACCGGCGGTGACACCGCGGGCGGCTCCACCGGCACCACCGGAGGCGGTGACCTCGCCGAGACCGGCAGCTCCAACGCCACCCCGGTGATCGCCGGCATCGCCGCCGTGCTCGTCGTGGTCGGCGGCGGCGCGGTGTTCCTCCTCAGCAAGAAGAAGACCACCGACCACTGAGCCGGGGCCCCGGCGCCGGACCCCGCGTCCGGCACCGGACCCGAGCACGACCCGCGGAGTGAGGTGCGTCACACGACGTCCTCCCCGTGATCCCCGCACGACCCCGGGCCGCACCCGCGTCCGGGGTCGTCGCGCGTCCGGACCGCGTGGCCGCCCCCGGAAAACCCCGCGCGCCCGGCCCGCATGCCCGGCCCGCGCGCCCGGCCTCCGGTCCTACCGGTTTCCGCCCGGGGGTGGCGGTCAGGCAAGATGGGGTGTATCTGCCCACTCACTCTTTGCCGGACGGTTTCTCTTGGCTGAGTACATCTACACCATGCGCAAGACGCGCAAGGCGCACGGCGACAAGGTCATCCTCGATGACGTGACGCTGAGCTTCCTGCCCGGTGCGAAGATCGGTGTGGTCGGCCCGAACGGCGCCGGTAAGTCCACCGTGCTGAAGATCATGGCCGGCCTGGAGCAGCCCTCCAACGGCGACGCCTTCCTGTCGCCCGGCTACTCCGTCGGCATCCTCATGCAGGAGCCGAAGCTCGACGAGTCCAAGACGGTCCTGGAGAACGTCGAGGACGGCGTCGCCGAGATCAAGGGCAAGCTCAACCGGTTCAACGCGATCGCCGAGGAGATGGCGACGAACTACACCGACGAGCTCATGGAGGAGATGGGCAAGCTCCAGGACGACCTGGACCACGCCAACGCGTGGGACCTCGACGCCCAGCTGGAGCAGGCCATGGACGCCCTGGGCTGCCCGCCCGGCGACTGGCCGGTCAACAACCTCTCCGGTGGCGAGAAGCGCCGCGTCGCGCTCTGCAAGCTGCTCCTGGAGGCCCCCGACCTCCTGCTGCTCGACGAGCCCACCAACCACCTCGACGCCGAGTCCGTGAACTGGCTGGAGCAGCACCTCGCCCAGTACAAGGGCACCGTCGTGGCCATCACCCACGACCGGTACTTCCTCGACAACGTCGCCGAGTGGATCCTGGAGCTCGACCGCGGCCGCGCCCACCCGTACGAGGGCAACTACTCGACCTACCTCCAGAAGAAGGCCGAGCGCCTCAAGGTCGAGGGCCGCAAGGACGAGAAGCGCCAGAAGCGCCTCAAGGAAGAGCTGGAGTGGGTCCGCTCCAACGCCAAGGGCCGCCAGGCCAAGTCCAAGGCCCGCCTCGCCCGCTACGAGGAGATGGCCGCCGAGGCCGACAAGATGCGGAAGCTGGACTTCGAGGAGATCCAGATCCCGCCGGGCCCGCGCCTGGGCTCCGTCGTCGTCGAGGTCAACAACCTCTCCAAGGCCTTCGGCGACAAGGTCCTCATCGACGACCTCAGCTTCACCCTGCCGCGCAACGGCATCGTCGGCATCATCGGCCCCAACGGCGCCGGCAAGACCACGCTCTTCAAGATGATCCAGGGCTTCGAGAAGCCCGACTCCGGCGAGATCAAGATCGGTGAGACGGTCAAGATCTCGTACGTCGACCAGGGCCGCTCCAACATCGACCCGAAGAAGACGCTGTGGGCCGTCGTCTCCGACGAGCTGGACTACATCAACGTCGGCCAGGTCGAGATGCCGTCCCGCGCCTACGTCTCCGCGTTCGGCTTCAAGGGCCCGGACCAGCAGAAGCCGGCCGGCGTGCTCTCCGGCGGCGAGCGCAACCGCCTCAACCTGGCGCTCACCCTCAAGCAGGGCGGCAACCTGCTGCTCCTCGACGAGCCCACCAACGACCTCGACGTCGAGACCCTGTCCTCCCTGGAGAACGCGCTCCTCGACTTCCCCGGCTGCGCCGTGGTCGTCTCCCACGACCGCTGGTTCCTCGACCGGGTCGCCACGCACATCCTGGCGTACGAGGGCGACTCCAAGTGGTTCTGGTTCGAGGGCAACTTCGAGTCGTACGAGAAGAACAAGATCGAGCGGCTCGGCCCGGACGCGACCCGTCCGCACCGCGCCACCCACAAGAAGCTGACCCGGGGCTGACGGACCCATGGCGAGGCACCTCTACAGCTGCCCCCTGCGCTGGTCGGACATGGACGCCTTCGGGCACGTCAACAACGTCGTCTTCCTGCGGTACCTGGAAGAGGCGCGGATCGACTTCATGTTCCGCCTGGCGCCGGGGAACGGCTCCCCCTCGTTCTCCGGCGGGTCCGTCGTGGCCCGCCACGAGATCGACTACGTGCGGCCGCTGGTCCACCGGCACGAGCCGGTGACCGTCGAGTCGTGGGTCACGAAGATAGGCGCGGCGTCGCTGACGATCGCGTACGAGATCAAGGACCCCGACACCGTCTACGTACGGGCGTCCACGGTCGTCGTGCCCTTCGACCTGGAGGCGCAGCGGCCCCGGCGGATCACCGCCGAGGAGCGCTCCTTCCTGGAGGAGTACGTGGACGACGGGATGACCTCCGCCGCATGACCGTCCTCGCGCCGCTGCACTTCGCCGACGCCCGGGAGGCGGCGGCCCTCGCCGCCTTCCTGACCCGGCTCGTCCACTACGACCGGGCCGCCGCCGTCCGCCTCCAGGCGGGCGGCGGGGCGCTGGCCGTCTTCGGACGTCCGCCGTCGTTCGAGGTGCTCGCGATCCGCACGGCCCGGCTCGTCGACGCCGTGGACCTCGACGTCACCGTCTCCGCCGGCGAACTCCTCGACGGCATCGAGGAGACGGCGGGCAAGGCGGTCGTCCCCGGTACCGTGACCGGGCCGCCCTGGGCGGGCGTCCTGCCGCCGCGCTCCGGCTGGCGGCCGGTCGCGGGCCTGCCGGGCGCCACCGAGATGCGGGGCGCGGTCGCGGCGGCCGTCGCCGAGTTCCGCACGCGGGACGAGGAGCTGCCCGAGGAGCGGCGCACCCGGGCCGAGCGCGAGCGGATCGGCCGCGAGATCTGGTCCAGGACCCTCGGCGGCACCGGACTGCCCCTGCGGGCCGTCCACGCCGCCCAGTCCCTCGGCTTCCTGCCGCCCGCCGGGGCGGAGGAGGGCCCGGTCGCGCTGTTCGCCTCGGGCCCGTGGCTGCGGCTGCGCACGCCGTACGGCTCCGTCGCCCTCCGTACCGTACCGATGGCGCTGCCGGTGGCCCCGGGGCGCTGACCCCGGCCGCCCGCCCCGCGGGGCCTGTCGGCGGTCCGCGTCGGCGGGGCCTATCAGCAGTCCGCGTCGGCGGGGCCTATCGGCGGTCCGCGTCGTCCGGCCAGACCCCGATGTGGTCCTGCTCCAGCTCCAGGGCCACCCGGTGCTCCATGCCGAGCGCCTGCGTGTACTCCGCCGGGAGCTGGAGGCGGCCCGCGCGGTCGAGCATCGCGTACTCCCGGGCCACCAGGGACTCCCGGCCCTGCTCGTCGACCTCCGTGCGGCGCAGCACCTCCGAGGAGGTCCGGCCGTCCCGGATGGCGACCGTGCGGCGCACCTCGGAGGCCACCGCCTGGTCGTGGGTGACGATCACGATCGTCGTGCCCAGCTCCTCGTTCGCGCGGCGGAAGGCCGCGAAGACCTGCTCGCCGGTGGCCGAGTCCAGCTCGCCCGTCGGTTCGTCGGCGAGGAGCACGGCCGGGTCGTTGGCCAGGGCGACCGCGATGGCCACCCGCTGCTGCTGGCCGCCGGAGAGCTGGTGCGGCCGCCGGTCGCGGATCTCCGTGATGCCCAGCATCGCCAGCAGCTCCTCCGCCCGCTCCGTCTTCCGCCGCGCCTTCGACCGGCCCCGCAACTGCATGGGCAGCGCCACGTTCTGGGCGGCCGTCAGATAGGGGAGGAGGTTGCGGGCGGTCTGCTGCCAGACGAAGCCGACGACCTCGCGCCGGTAGCGCAGCCGCGCCCCGCCGTCCATCGCGAGCAGGTCGCGGCCCGCGACCCGGGCCGCGCCGGCGGTCGGCACGTCCAGGCCCGCCAGGATGTTCATCAGCGTCGACTTGCCGGAGCCCGACGCGCCGACCAGGGCCATCAGCTCGCCCTCCTTCACGAGGAGGTCGAGCCCCTGGAGCGCCTGCACCTCCACCCCGTCCGTGGTGAAGACGCGGACGAGCCGGTCGCAGGCGATGAGCGCGTCGTGCCCGTACGAGGGCCGGTCCCGCCGCGCCGTCGCCCGCCGCTCCAGCTCCTCGAGGGTGGCGTCCCCCGAGGCCCCGGTGTTCCCGGGGCCTGCGGTCCCGGCCCCGCCCTGGATCCCGGTCTTCGTCATCGTGCGTCTCCCGCCCTGAGTTCCTTGATCGAGCCCCTGCGCCCCGCCCACCAGGCCTGCCCGGCCGCCGCGAGCGCCGTCAGGAGCACGACGGCGAGCGCGGGCACGAGCAGCGACCACGGGTCCGCCCGCAGCGGGGCGCCGTCGATCCGGGCGAGCCCCGGGGCCGTCGCCAGCGCCAGCCGGAACAGGTCGACGCCCGGCGCGAGCAGCGGCACCGTCGCCCAGCCCGCCAGCACGCCGCCGAGCGCCGCGAGGACGGCCTGCGGCAGCGCCTCAAGACCGAGCAGCCGCCGCCCCTGCTTCCTGGTCAGGCCCATCGTCCGCAGCCGGGCGAGCAGCGCGTTCCGCTCCGGTGCGCTCTGCGCGAGGGAGAGCAGCACGGCCACCACGGCGTAACCGGCGCCCGTGCCGATCGCGCCCAGATAGATCCGCTCGGCGCCCGTCTGGAGCGGCGAGTCCACGTAACCGGCCCGCTCCTCGCTCCGCAGCGTCACCCGGAAGGCGTCCGTCCGGGCCCGCACGGCGCTCCGCAGCGCGGTCCCGTCCACCGGGCCCGCGACGAGCAGCGTGGTGGCCGCCCTGCGGGTGAGGTCGGTGCCGTTGACGAGGAGGAAGTCCGCGCCGGGCACGGCCGGGGTGGCCGCCCGGACGCCGACCACCTTCACCCGGAACGTCCCGGCCGCCGCCACGACCTCCAGCGGCTCGCGGCCGATCCGCTCGGCCACCGACGGCGAGGCGATCGCGGGCAGCACCCGGCCGGTGTCGGCCGTGGCGCCCGGCCCGCCCTTCCCCGTCGAGGCCAGCAGCTCCGCGGGGAACGGGCCGAAGCCGGTCCGCTGTGCCAGCCGGGTGTACGAGGCGGGGTCGACGCCCACGAGCGGGGCGCTCATCGCCCGGGCGGAGGAGCCCCGGTGGGACGGCAGGGCCACCCCGTACTCGATCTGCACCGGCGCCAGGTCCCGCACCCCCGCCGTACCGCGCACGGCCTCGGCCAGGCCCGCGGGCAGCGGGGTCCACTCGACCGAGCCGTCGATCCGGGCGTCCCCGCCGGTCGACAGGAGCGCGGCCCGGTCGCGGGCGTCGGCGACGCCGGCGAGGACGGAACCGCCGAAGGCCGCCGTGGTCAGGGCGAGGACGAGGGCGAGCAGCGGGAGCGCGCCGGTCGAGGACGAGCGGCCGGCGCGGGCCAGGGCCAGCGGGCCGACCGCCCCGCGCAGCCGGCGGGCCGGGCGGCCCAGCCACCGCAGCGGCAGCGGATGGACCCGTACGAGCACCATGGCGGCGATCAGGCCGACCAGGACGGGGGCGGCGCTCACCAGGTGGTCGCCGGGGTCGCCCGCGCCGCGCAGCCGCAGCGAGACGACGGCGCCCACGGCCAGGGCGAGCAGGGTGAGTTCGAGGACGGTGCGGCGCCGGGAGGGGCGTGCGGTCAGCAGGTCGTCGCGGCCGCCGTGCAGGCGCGGGTGCCGGTGCAGCACGACCGCCCGCAGCGGCAGGACGAGCATCGCGACCAGGGCGACGGCGGAGGCGGCGAGGAGGGAGGGGGTGAGGGGGATCCCGCCGAGCCAACCGGGTCCGCCCGGCCCGCCGGCCGCCCCGTAGGTGCCGCCGGGCGGGCGGACCGTCGCGACCGCGAGGCCGAGGGCGAGCGCGGCGGCGGGCACGGCGACCGCCGACGTCTCGCCGAGCAGCCGCAGGCCGATGCCGGTGAGGGAGGCGCCCCGGGAGCGCAGCAGCGCCAGCTCGGCGTCGCGGCGGGCGGCGAAGAGGCCGCCGGTCATGGCGAGGACGACGGCCGCGACCGCGCCGATCCCGAAGACGGCGACGGCCACGACCGGGTCGATCGCGTCGCGCATCGAGCGGTACGCGTCGACGATCTCGTCGAGCCCGGTGGTGACGGTGGCGTTGCCGCCCACGGCCCTGGTCATTCTGACCAGGTCGGGGCCGCCGCCGACCGAGTGGAGGGCGGCGGAGAGCCGGTCGGTGTCCCGCGCGGTGAGGTGGCCGGCGGTCGGCGCGTACCGGAAGAAGACCTCCGGCTCGCCGGCGGTGGCGAGCAGCGAGGCGGCCGAGCCGGGGGAGAGGAGCAGGGCCGCCTGCCAGAAGTGCTTCACCTCGTCGCCCACCAGCGGGGCGAGCGCCGGGGCCCGCAGCAGCGGCTCCACCGCCCAGTAGGGGGTCTCGGGGCCGTGCGGCTCCACGACGCCGGTGACCGTGACGGCCACCCGCTCGCCGTTCCGGCTCGGCACGTGCACGACCGCGCCGGGCTTCAGGCGCAGGGCCTCGGCGGTCTTCACGGTCACCACCGCCTCCGGGCGGAGGGGGCCGCCCGCTGCGGGCCTGCCCTGCCGGAGCGTCGCGTGGCGGTCCAGGCCGGACGGGGAGGAGAGCACGAACCGGGGGGAGATCCCGTCGGGCCGGGGCAGCCAGGGGTCGAGCCCTTCGAGCCGGGCGACCGTGCGGACGCCGTGGGCGGTCTGCGCCGGGTCGGTACGGATCGGGTCGGGCAGCAGGGCCCGCAGCTCGTCGCTCCGCTTCCGGAGGGTCTCGGGGGACAGGGCCGCCGCGTACTGGGACGGGGTGGCGACGGGCAGCGGCGAGGTCAGTTCGAGGACGCTGTCGCGGGGCGCGGCGGACGCGACGTCGTGCCGGAGGCCCTCCGTCTCGTACCGGTCGACGGCGCGCGGCAGCGCCGCCGCGAGGTAGGCGGTGACCAGGACGAGCAGCGCGAGCGCCGCGGCGGCCCGGGGCGCGGTCCGCAGCCGGGTCCGCACCCAGGGCGCGGATGCGCTGCGCGCGGAGACCGGGGAGGGCGCGGGGGGCCGGCCGCCGGGTCGGGTGGACCGGTCGCCGGTCCCGGATGGCCGGTGCTTGGGCCCGGTGGGCCGGTCGCCGGTCCCGGAAGGCCGGTTGTCGGAACCGGAAGACCGGTGCTTGGGTCCGGAAGGCCGGTCGCCGGGTCCGGTGGACCGGTCGCCGGTCCCGGAAGGCCGATCCTCGGGTCCGGTGGGCCGGTCGCCGGCTCCGGAGGGACGGTCGGGGCCGGAAGGCTGGTCGGGCCGGGAGGACCGGGGCCGGGGCATGTCGGGTGCCTTCCTGCGTACGTCGGGCTGGTCGGTGCTGTCGCCGCCGGGGGCGGAGGGGCCCCGGCCCGGGGCGGCGACCCTGTCCGGGGACCGGCCGAAGGGCCCGTTCGTGCCCGGGGCGTCGCCCGGCATCCGGCCGGAGGAGCGGTCCGGGGTTCGGCTCGCGATCCGGGTCGGTGCCCCGTCTGGGCCGGGGGCTTCGTCCGGGATCCGGCCGGAGGACCGGTCCGGGGTTCGGCTCGCGATCCGGGTCGGTGCCCCGTCTGCGCCGGGGGCCTCGTCCGGGGCCCGGCCTGAGGACCCGTCCGGGGTTCGGCTCGTGTCCGGGGCCGGTGTCCCGCCCGTGGTCGGGGCCTCGTTCGGGGCCTGGCCGGAGGTCCGGTTCGGACCGGGGGCGGGCATGCCGCCCGTGCCCGGGGGCTCGGCTTCCGGGGACCCGCCCGGCACCCCGCCCCCGTGTTCGTCGGTCGGTGGCATCAGTTCGCCCCCTGGTGGCGCAGGGTCACGGCCGGGTCCGTGCGGCGCAGGGCGATCGTGGCGACGATGGCCAGGGGGAGGGCGGCGACCCCGGCGATCAGCAGGGCGACCCGGCCGACGGGCAGTTCGACCAGCACCGGGGGGACGGGGCGGGCGGCCTGGCCGGTGAGGACGACGAGGGGGACGACGGCCCGGGCCAGGACGGTGCCGAGTCCGGTGCCGACGAGCAGTCCGATGCCGATGAGCAGCCCCTGTTCGGCGGCGATCAGGCGGGCCAGGCGCCGCTGCGGCGTGCCGAGCGCCCGCAGCACCCCGAACTCGGCGGACCGCTCCCGCAGCGCGCCGGCCGAGCCGACCGCGAAGCCGACGGCGGCGAGCGCGGCGGCGGCCGCCGCCACCGCCGTCAGGGCCGCGTCGGGGCCCGCGCCGAGCGGGTCGCCGAGGAGCTCGGCGGCGATCTCGTCGCGTACGAGGACCTGCGCCGGGTCCGCGTCGGGGCGGGCCCGCAGGGCCGCGGCGACCTCGGCCGTCCGCCCGGGGGCGGTGGTCAGCCACCACTCGGTGGCCGGCAGGGACGCGGTCCCGTCGCCGGTCCCGGCCAGGTAGCCGTTGACGGCGGCCAGGTCGAGGAGGACCGCGCCGCCGTCCGCGGACGCGGCGGCGGACGGGTCGGCGGCCGTCCGGGCGCCCGGCCCGGTGGTCGGCAGCTCCTCGACGACCCGGTCGACGGAGACGGGGACGCGCAGGCCGCCGACGGTGACCGCGACGGTGTCGCCGGGCTTGGCGCCGGTCGCCGCCATGAAGGCCCCGGTGGCCACGGCGGGCAGCCGCTCGGGCGGCTTCGACGCGGGGGCCCCGAGGCGCAGGGCGTACTCCTCCGGCACCGCGTGGAGATCGCCGGCCGCCGGACCCCGCGCCTCGAACGAGACGGAGTACGGCGCGGGGCCGCCGCCGGGTGCGGGCCGACCGGGCCCGCCGGCCGCCGCGCGGCTCGTCCCGCCCTCGCCGCTCTCGGTCTGCTCGATCTCGGACGACCAGCCGGCCAGGACCTCCGCGGGCGCGTGCGTCCGCGTCCCGCCGTCCGCCCCGGTGGCGGTCAGCCCCTCGACGCGGACGGTCCGGTTGTGGCGCGGGCCCTTGGCGATCCCGCCGTCGAACTCCAGGCCGGTGAGCGTGAGCAGCCCGCCGGAGCCCCGGCCGCCGTCGGCGCCGGGCGCGGCGGTGAGGGCGCCGAGGTCGAGGGACAGCCGGTGGACGCGGTCGTCGGAGGGCAGCGAGCCCAGGGCCTGCCGGTACGGGACGCCGCTCGGGTCCTCCAGGACGGCCGTGACCCGGGAGGGCCCGCTGCCCGCCGGCGCGGCGGCCCGCAGGTCGGCGGCGAGCGCCCGGCTCCCGGCGGGCAGCGCGAGCCCGGGGCGCGGCCCGGGCTTCGGGGCCAGCGGGGCGAGCAGCGACGGGGCCGTGGTCCCGGCGAGGTCGGGGCGCAGCAGCATCCCGCCCGCGGCGTCGCGGGTGTCCACGGCGAGGACGGTGGCGCTCCGGCCGGACGCGTCCGTGTCGGTGCGGTGCACGGGCGCCACGGCCGTGACGCCCGGCACGGCGCCCAGACGCTCGGTCCGCGTGGGCTCGCCGGGACCGGGACTCAGGACCCGGATGTCCGTACCGGCCCGGAAGTCGGCCTGGTCGTGCTGCGAGCGCTCCCACGAACCGCTCTGCCCGACGGCCAGCATGCCCATCGCCACGGCGAGCACGAGCAGGAGGACGGGGCCCGCGCCCCGCAGCGGGCGGCGGCTGAACTGCCAGCCCGCGAGGGCGGCGGAGAGCCCGCGCCCGCCGGCCGCCCGCCGCTCGGCCAGCCGGGCGGCGGGCGGCAGCAGCCGCAGCGTCAGGACGGTCCCGGCGAGCAGGGCGAGGGCGGGCGCGGCGACGAGCACCGGATCGACGGAGCCCCCGCCGCCCCCGTCCGCGCCGAGGGTGCCGCCCGCCGCGGCCGGCCGCTGGAGCTGCCAGTACGCGACGGCGGCGACGGCGAGCAGCCCGAGGTCCGCCCCGGCCCGCACCGCGCCGGGCAGCGACGCCGAGCGGGCCTCGCGCAACGGGACGGCCGCGCCGTCCCCGGCGGCGAGCGCGGGCGCCACGACGGCCGCCGCGCAGCACAGCGCCACCACGGCGGCGACCAGCCACACCCCGGGCGAGGGCGAGGTGTCGAGCCGCACGCCCAGCGAGGAGAGCGCGGACCGCTCGGCGAAGAGCCGGGTCAGCGGCCCGGACAGGAGCGGGGCCGCGACCGCCGCGGGCAGGGCGAGCAGCAGCGCCTCGGCGGCGGCGAGGCCGGCGATCCGGCGCCGCGAGGCACCGCGCGCCCGCAGCAGGGCCGTCTCGCCGGAGCGCTCGGTGCTGAGCAGCCGGGCGACGAGCAGCAGCGCGTACGCGGCGAGCAGCACCAGCTGCACGGCGACGATCAGGAGGGTGGAGCGGGAGACGAGCAGCGCCCGCCCGGTCTGGTCGAGGACGGCCGGCAGCCCGGTGGAGGCCGAGACCGTCGCGCCGAACGCGGCCCGGTTCTCGGCCAGGGCCTTCGGGCCCTCGGTCGCGGCGGCGCGCAGCGCGTCCATCCGGTCCGTGGTGAAGCCGGTGAAGTCGGCGGTGCCGAGCCAGGAGGTGTCGCCGGGCGCCAGGGCACCGGAGGCGAGGACGGCCGGGTCGGTGAGCAGCGGCCCGTACGTCGTGAACGACACCGTCCGCACGCCGCGGCCGCCGGCCGGGTCGAGCCGCCAGTACGGGTCGGTGGTGTCGACGGGCCGGTAGACGCCGGTGATCCGGGCCCTCACCCGCCGTTCGGTGAGCCGGTCGGTGAGGTCGAGCAGGGTGCCGGGGCCGGCCTTCAGGCGCCGGGCCGCCTCCTCGGGCAGCGCCGTCTCGACCACGCCGCCGGTCCGGGCGGCCGAGGGCCAGGAGCCCCGGACGAGGGAGAGCCGCGAGCGGTCGAGCGCCGCGAAGTGGGTGAGGTCGGGCTCGCCCTCGCGGGCGGCGGCCGGCCGGAGGCTCCGGGGCAGGGCGTACGGCCCCGAGCTTTCGAGCCGCCGCACGGTCACCGGCAGCCCGTCGAAGGACGCCCGCGTCCCGTCGCGCACGGCGGCGTCGGCGCCGGCCCGCTTCTCGGCGGGCACCCGGCCGCTCACGAGCAGCGAGGCGGCGGCCGCGGACCGGCCCCGCAGGCCCGCCTGGAGCGCGGCGTCCCCGATGGAACCGGAGAAGGCGGCGAGGGTGGCGAGGACGGTGGTGGTCAGGAGCACGGCGAGCAGCGCGGCGGCGAGCAGCAGCCGGTGCGCCCCGACACGCAGAAATACGAACCCCGTCACCCGTCCCCCTGGCCGCCCTGATCGCGGTGCGCGCGTCGAACGCTCTCCGAACGCCCCTGAAACTCCCCCCCCGGATGCTTTCAGAACGCACGTACGGCTGGAAACCGCTTGCGGGCCCACCTTGACGCGATCGTGACCGTTATCCGGTGCCCCGACTCCGGAATGTGCCCTTCCGTACGCGGGGGCTGCCCGGACGTGCCCCCGGCGCTGCCCGTACGCACCTGGCGCCCGCCCCGCCGCGCGGACAGGCGCGCAGCGGCCCGAGCGCGGCGAGCGCCCGGCAGGTGCCGACGAGCACGGGGGCCGGGCGGCGGCGGGCCCGCCGGGGGACGCGGCGGTGCGACCGCCCGTACGGCCGTCCGTACGACCGTCCCCGTGCCCGGTTTCCACGATCCTCAGGGTGAGGTCGTCCGGGCCGAGGCCCGCCAGGAAGCGGGTCGCCCCGGCGGGGCGGGGCACGCCGCCGCCCTGCTGACCGGAACATGCCGCCGTACGACGCGAATCGTGCGGACCGGAGGGCGGGGGGGAGGGGGGGAGGGGCGGGGTCAGCCCGCCGTGTTCACCATCGAGGCGGCGGCGTAGGTGAAGTACCGCCAGAGTTCCGCCTCGTACGCGGGCGCGAGGTCCAGCTCGTCCAGGGCGGTCCGCATGTGGCGGAGCCAGGCGTCGTGGGCGGCCCGGTCGACGGCGAACGGGGCGTGGCGCATGCGGAGGCGGGGGTGGCCCCGGCGGTCGCTGTAGGTGCGGGGCCCGCCCCAGTACTGGATCAGGAAGAGGGCGAAGCGCTCCTCGGCGGGGCCGAGGTCCTCCTCGGGGTACATCGGGCGCAGCAGCGGGTCCTCCGCGACGCCTTCGTAGAAGCGGCGGACGAGACGGCGGAACGTCTCCTCGCCGCCGACCTGCTCGTAGAAGGTCCGCTCCTGTGCCGTTTCCCCGGGAATCTCGCTCACCGCTCCATCGTCTCAGATGCCCCGACCGAGGACCGGAGGCCTAAGACCCCCGGCCCCCGCCCCTCCGCGGGGTCAGCCCCGGCGGATCGTGATCGTGGTCCAGGCGCCGACGTGCACCCGGTCGCCGTCCTGGAGCTGGACGGGGACGTAGGGCTGGATCGGCTCCTCACCGCCGTTGATCGTGGTGCCGTTGGTGGAGTTCTGGTCCACCACCGCCCACGAGCCGTCCGGCTGCTGCACCAGGACCGCGTGCTGGTGCGAGACGCCCGGGTCCTCCGGCGGCACCGACAGGTCGATGTCGGGGGACTCGCCGGTGGAGTGCCGGCGGCGGCCGATGGAGACCTGGTTGCCCTGGAGCGGCAGGTGCTTGTCCGGGGAGTACGCGGGCAGGTTCAGGCCCGTGGCCTCCGGGCCGCTGCGCTGCATCATCGCCATGAAGTACGCGCGGTCCGGACCGATGACCGCGCTCCAGCTCCGGGGCGCCTCCGGCGCATGGAACTGCTGCGGCGGCCCCTGGTGCTGCTGCGGGGGCGGCTGGGGTGCCTGGTGCTGCTGCGGCGGGGGCCCCTGGTGTGCGGGGGGCTGCGGCGGGCCCTGGTGCGCGGGAGCCTGCGGGGGCTGGTGCTGCGACGGCGGCGGCAGGAGCCAGTCGTCGTCCGCGCGCGGCTGCGGCGGCGCGGGGGGCGCCGGGGCCTGGGCGGGCGCCTGGGCCGGTGCCTGGAGGTACGCGGGGGGCGCCGACTGGTGCTGCTGGGGGGCCTGGTGCTGCTGCTGCCCCGGCGGCTGCTGGGGCGCCTGCTGCTGTCCCGGCGGCTGCGGCGGCCCCTGGTGCTGCTGCGGGCGCTGCGGCGGGGACTGGTGGTGGGTGGGCTCGGCGCCGAGCGGCTCCGCCGGCCGGTTCACCTGCGAGGGCCGCGAGCCCTGGTACCCGAACGGGTCCTGCTGCTGCGGCGCCTGCGGGGCGCCCGGCGGCGGGGTCTGGAAGCCCGGCGGCAGGTTCAGGCCGGGCGGGGGCCCGGGCTGCCGCGGCGGAAGGTTGGCCGGGGCCACCGGCGTGTACGAGGTCGCCGTGTTCGTGAGGAAGTTCCAGCGGCACTCCTCGCAGAACGGCGCCATGTGCTCACGCGGCGTGCGGCACTGCGGGCAGAGCTCCGCCTGGGCCGTGGCGTTCGGGTCGCCACCGGGACCGAAGCCGCCGGGAGCGCTCGGCGGGGGACCGGCCGGAGGCAGGCCGGGACCGCCGGGACCGCCCGGGCCGCCAGGGCCATGGGGTCCACCCGGGCCGCCGGGGCCGGGGTATCCGTACGCGGGGGGCGGCGGCGGGGGAGACGGCGGTACGGCACCCGTCGGCGCGCCCGCCGCGGCCATGCGATGGCCGCAGACCTCGCACCAGTCGTCGGAGACCGACTGGTGTCCGTTCGGGCAGGTCGGCATGTCGGTGCTTCCCCCTCTCGTCGTCCGGCCCGGTGACCGGGCTACCTCTTGACGCGAACGGTCTTCGTGGAGCGGGTCTCGAGTGTCATCTCGTCCGCTTCGGCGACCTTCGCCTTCAAACGCACAGTACCCGCCACCGCGTCGACCACGTCGACCACCTTCGAAAGCAGTTTCGCCGTATCGGCATTGCCGGAGGCCGCCGCGAGCTGCACGGCACGGCCCAGTTTGGCCGTCGCGCCGTCGTGATCGCCCGATTTGCGGGCATCCAGACCCGCCTGGATGGCGTCCGCCAGTTCGGCCTGACCCGTGTAGTGCGCCACCTGCGGGTTGATCGACGTCGACATCGACAGGTCGTCCGTCCACACCGCCCGTACCAGCCCTTGAGACAGCGGGCGCGGATCGCCGCCCGCCGGGTCCGGGGCGATCAGGGAGACCCGGGCGGCCAGCATCTCCTGGCCGACCGCGGCCCGCGGCACCCGCACGCTCACGTGGTAGTCGCGGGACTCGTCGCCCCACGAGCCCGTCGGATAGTCCCCGGCGCGCGGCCCCGCCTCCGTGCGCCGCCCGGTGAGGTCCTCGACCGTCGGCGCCACCTGCTTCACGAAGGCGATCTCCACCCCGACCGGGGTCCACAGGCGCAGCGCCACGTCCGCCACGCCCTTGCCCATCACCTGCTCCATCATCGCCGTGAAGTCGGCCGTGAGGCCGGCCGGGTCGGCGACGATGTCGGCGGTGCCCAGGAGCGCCGAGGCGATCCCGGTGACCTCCTTGACCTCCCAGTCGGTGCCGACCCCGCGCGCGTCGCAGGTGAACCGGCCCGCGCAGGCGTCGAGCGCGGCC
This sequence comes from Streptomyces bikiniensis, assembly GCF_000716625.1. NCBI lineage: Bacteria > Bacillati > Actinomycetota > Actinomycetes > Kitasatosporales > Streptomycetaceae > Streptomyces > Streptomyces bikiniensis. The sequence continues at coordinate 52,117 of NZ_JNXJ01000017.1, forward strand.
CGCAGCGCCCCCGGGGACTCGTGCTCGTTGCGCCCGTCGGTGAGCAGGACGCCGTGCCGGATGGCGAGGTCGGTGGAGGAGAGCAGCCGGTCCGCGAGGCGCAGCCAGGTGCCGATCGCCGTGCCGCCGCTCGCGGTGAGCCGGCGCAGCGCCTCCTTGGCCTCGGCCCGGGTGCGGGCGTCGGCGACGGCGAGCCGCCCGTTCCCCGGGTAGACCTCCTTCGCCACGTGCGTGCCGGCGACGACGGCGAAGGAGGTGCCGTCGCGCAGGGTGTCGACGGCGGCGGCCGTCGCCTCCCGCGCCCCGCGCATCTTGGCGGCCGGGTAGTCCATCGAGCCGGAGCAGTCGACCATGATCACCACGCCGGCCGCGCCGTGGGCGCCCGCGCCGACGGCGCCGCCGCCGGTCGAGGTGACCGTGACGATCGCGTTGACGTCCCGGCCGCCCTCCGGCAGGAACTCGTTCTGGTACACGTCCACCGAGAACCGGGGCACGCTCGGCTTGGAGAAGTTCGCCATCAGTTCGGCTCCTCGGGCAACGGCGACGGGACAACGGCGGTGCAACAGCTACTGGGCGACGGCGACGGCGACGGCGACGGCGAGGGGGAAGGACGGGGCCGGTGAACGCTCAGGCGGATCCTGCCCCTTGCGGGGGGACGGCGAACGGGACGAGCGCGACCGTGATGTTGTCGTGCCCCCCGCCGTCGAGGGCGTGCCCGACCAGGACCCGGGCGCCGTGCAGCGGGTGGTCCGCCGCGTCGGCCGGGACGACCCGCGCCATGTCCGCGGGGTCCTCCGCGTAGTTCCACAGGCCGTCCGTGCAGACCACCACCACGCCGGAGCGGTCCGGCTTGAACGCGACCGTGTGCGGGTCCAGTTCGTACGCGTCGGCGCCGAGCCAGCCGGTGATCGCGTGGGCGCGCTCGTCCGCGTACGCCTCGGCCTCGTTCATCAGGCCCGCCGCGACCATCTGCGCGGCCCACGAGTCGTCCTCGGTGAGCCGGGCGGCCGGGGCGGTCCGGTCGTCGGGCACCCAGTAGGCGCGGCTGTCGCCGACCCAGCCGACGACGAGCAGGCCATCCGCGACGACGGAGCCGACGATGGTGCACGCGGGCGCGTTGCGCTGGGGCTCACCGTCGGCCGCCTTCTCCGCGAGGGAGTTGACGGCCTCGGAGGCGGCGACGATCGCCTCGTGCATGGCCTGCTGCGGGTGCGTGCCGCGGGGCAGCGCGGCGCACAGCGCGGCCCCGGCCGCCTCCGCGGCGGCGGCGGAGGCCTCGTCGGGGCGGGTCGCCGAGGAGACGCCGTCGCAGACGACGGCCAGGGTGGCGGGGGAGCCGTCGGGCAGGGTGGTCGCGGAGACCGCGAACGCGTCCTCGTTGCGGTGGTGGCGCAGCCCCCGGTCGCTGACGGCGGCCACGCCGCCGAACTCCCGCTCCATGTGGTCGCGCTCGCGGGGCTGCGCGTGCCCGCAGTTCTCGCAGTAACCGTCGGTGTCCACCCGCCCGGCCCGGCAGGCCACGCAGAGCCCGGCACCGTGCGCCGCCCCCGTCACCGCCTCGGGAACCGGTACGGAAGCCGGAGCCGGCACCGGGTCGTCGACCCGTACGGCCGCCCGGGGATCGGGCGCCGCCAGCTCGAAGTCCCCGGTGGCGGCGGGGCCGGGAGCGGCGGGACCGGGGTCGGCGGGACCGGCGGCGGGGGCGGCGGGAGCCGCGCCGTCCGCCGGCAGGTCGTGGCCGCCCGAGTCGGTGCCCGGCAGGTCGCCGGGGTGCTGGGTCATGGTCGAGAGCGAACCGGGCTCGCGCGGCGGGGCGTCCGGCCAGTTCACGGGCGTGCCGATCGCCACGGTCGGGCGGTCGGGGCCCTCCCCGGCGGCCGGTGCGGCCGACAGGTCGTAACCGCACGCCCCGCAGAACCGGTCACCCGAATCCAGCGGCTCCGCGCAGCCCGGGCAGGCGGCGAGTCCGTGCGACGGCTTCGGCTTCTGGGACATCCTCACACCCACGTCCGGGGGCGGAAGCGGTTGGCCCGCTCCACCAGTTCGATCCTTTCCCCGCCCTGCTGGGCGAGCCGGGCCAGCACCCGGTACGCGCGTTCGAGGCCGAAGCGCAGTCCGCGCTCGTCCAGTTCGCTCCCGAGCAGCAGCGCGCCGCCGCCCGGTGCCGCACCGGGACTCCCGGAGAGTACCCAGTCGAGGGCCGTTCCGAGGACCTCCGTCGCCAACCGCTCCCGGCGCACCGCGTCCAGGCCGAAGCCCTGGAGCGCCGAGACCTGTGCCGCGGCGGCCGTCAGGTCGGCGCCGAGCGGCTCGGACGGCGGGCGCCGCCGCAGCCGCGCCCGCACGGCCGCGACCCGGGCCGCCGTGTAGTGGATCGACGCCTCCGGCACGGACTCCAGGGTCCGTACGGCCCCGGCGCGGTCGCCCGCCGCGAGCCGCACCCGGGCGAGCCCGAAGGCCGCGCTGACGAAACCGGGGTCGGTCGTCCACACCAGGCGGTAGTACTCGGCGGCGTTGTCCAACTGGCCGAGGACCTCGGCGCAGACGCCCAGGGCCAGCTTCGGCGCCGGCTCGCCGGGGAAGGCGTCGTACACCGCGTCGAAGGCGAGGGCCGCGTGCTCGTGGTCCCCGGTCACAAGCGAGGCGACGCCCCGGTACCAGACGACCCGCCAGTCGTCCGGGTCCCGCTCCTCCAGACCGGCGAGCGTCCGGGCGGCGGCCGGCAGGTCGCGCAGCTCCAGCTGGGCCCGCAGGGTGCGCAGGCGCAGCTCGACGGAGGGCGCGGGCGCGGCCTGGAGCGCCCCGAGCAGCTCGCCCGGCGCGGCGGCCGCCAGACCGGCCAGGAAACCGGCGTTGGGGTCGGCCGGGGAGACGTGCGGCACGGGCAGCGCGAGCGCGACGGCGGGCGTGTCCAGCGGCGCGAGCAGCCCCCCGAGCCCGGCCCCGGGCGGAACCACGGCCCCGGCACCGGTCTGCGGCGGAACCACGGCACCGGCACCGGTGGCGCCCCCCGTCCCCGGGCGCGCCTTCCGGCCCCCCCGGACCCGCCGCGCCCCCAGCAGGGACACGTCCTCCGTCGGTTCCGCGAACAGCTCCGTGTCCGTGACCCGCACCTCCGTGCCGAACAGCGTCGAGAGCGCCGGCCGGGGCCGCCCCGACTGGACCGCCACCACCTCCCGCAGCACGCCCGTCAACTGCTCGGCCATCTCCTGCGCGGAGGCGAACCGGCGCGCCGGGTCCGGGTCGGTGGCCCGTACCAGGAAGCGGTAGAACGACTCGTACGTCCGGAAGACCGCGATGTTCTCCGGGTCGGGCAGCGAGTCCACGAAGACGTTCGTGTAGCCCTGGAAGTCGAAGGTCAGCACGGCGAGCGTGCGCGCCACCGTGTACAGGTCGCTCGCCACCGAGGGGCCGACCTCGGCCACCTCCGGCGCCTGGTAGCCGACCGTGCCGTAGATCGCGGACTCGTCGTCGTCCATCCGCCGGACCGCGCCCATGTCGATGAGCTTCAGCTGGTCCTCGGTCTGTATGGCGTTGTCGACCTTGAAGTCGCAGTACAGCAGGTTCCGGCTGTGCAGGTGCCCGAGCGCCTCCAGGGCCTCGATGCCGTACGCGCAGGCCTGCTCCACCGGCAGCGGGTCGCGCCGCCCGTCGGGCGTCCGGCGCCCGTTGGCGATCTCCTTGAGCGACTTGCCGCCGACGTACTCCATGACGATGTAGCCGTCCAGGGAGCCGGTCCGCTGGTCGAGGTGCTCGACGAAGTTGTAGATCCGGACGATGTTGGAGTGCTCGATCTCGGCGAGGAAGCGGCGCTCGGAGATCGCCGCTGCCATGGCGTCCTGGTCGCCGGTGTCCAGCAGGCCCTTGAGGACGACCCAGCGGTCCGAGACGGCCCGGTCGACGGCGAGGTAGACCCAGCCCAGACCGCCGTGCGCCAGGCAGCCCGCCACCTCGTACTGGCCGTGGACGATGTCCCCGGCCCGCAGCTTCGGCACGAAGGAGTACGGGTGCCCGCAGCTGGTGCAGAAGCCCTCCGTGCGGCCCGGCCGGTCGCCCCGCGCGCGGCCCACCGGGGCCCCGCAGTCGGAGCGGGAGCAGAACCGCTTCCGCTCGGGGACCTCGGGGTTCTCCATCACCGCGGCCCGCGGGTCGGGGCGCGGCACCTCCGGGACCGCGACCAGGCCCGCGCCGAGCCGGTTCCGGGCGGACTGCCCGGTCGACGGGCCCGAGCTGCGCACCGACACCGAACGGCCCGTGGACGTCCCGGACAGCGAGCGCGAGAGGCGCCCCGAGACCGACCGGCGCGAAGTCGAGGAGCGGGACGAGGCCCGCGAACCGCTGCGCGCGGAGCGGGAGTCCAGCCCGCCGATCCCCGCGCCCGCTCCTGTCCCCGTGCCCGTGCCCGTCTCCGTGCCCGTACCCGACCCCGCGCCCGTTCCCGTGCGGGTGGACCGGCCGGGCACGGCCAGCCCGGTCCGCGTCGGGCCGATCATCCCGCCGGGCGCGACGACCGGCGCGAGCCCGCAGGTGTCGCAGTACAGCTCGCCGCCGCCCATGTCCTCGTACGAGCCCTCGCACGAGGGGCGCTGGCAGGTCCCCGCGCCCGTCTCCCCGCTCACCACTGTCGCCCTCCCGCGCCTTCCGCGTTCCCCGCGCCTTCCGCCCCCGGGCCCTCCGCGCCCCCGGAGGCGGACAGCACCTCGGCCGCCGCCCGCTGGTAGCGCAGCACCGCCTCCTCCGCGACCCGCAGGTCGCAGGGCGCGCTCCACAGCATCCGCCGGGCCGTGTCGTACCGCTCGATCAGGAGCGGGTCCTCCGCCGCCCCGAGCCGTGCCACCTTCGCCCGGTACGCGTCGAGCCGGCCGCGCAGCTCCGCCCGGACCGCGAGCGGCGCGGTCACCGCCGTCAACGACTCGCGGGCCCGCAGCAGTTCGTCCTCCGCCTCCCGCTCCAGGGAGTCCAGGAGCGGGGAGAGCCGGTGCCACTGGGCGTGCCTGCGGTACTCGGCGGCGGCCACCAGCCGCTCCTGGAGCGCCGTCGGCGGCCCGCTCACGGCCGGCACCTCGGAGGCGGCGATCTTCGCGAGGACCTCGCCGCGCGCGGCCCGCGCCTCGGCGAGCGTCCGGTCCGCCCGCGACAGCACGTCCCGCAGCCGGAGCAGCCGGTCCTCGGAGTCCTGCCGGACCGCGAGGACGGCCTCGATCTCGCGCCGCACGTCCTCCAGGGCCAGGGCGGCCCGGTCGTACCGCCCGGTGTCGGGGCGGCCCCCGCCGGGCGTCGAACTCCCCGCCGCGGGACGCCAGAAGGCCAGCGGGTCCGTGATCACCTGGGAGCGCAGCAGGGACAGCTCGGCCGTGATCTCCTCCAGCTCATCCCCGGCCGGGTGCTCGCCCGGCCGCACGCCCACCGAGTGCGCGAGGGACCGCGTCCGGCCCAGCTCGGCGGCGAGCAGGTCTATCCGGGCGGGCAGCGCCGACCAGACGGCGTCGGCGGTGACGACCAGGTCGAGCGAGGAGGCGTACAGCTCGTTCATCCGCCGCACCAGGCCCTCCAGCGTGAAGCGCTCGGACAGCAGCGCCTCCTCGCCCGCCCCGCCCGGCACGACGACGCTCTCGCCGCGCAGCCGGTCGGTCAGCTCCACCAGCTCCTCCCGGCCGGGCCAGCGGCGCCGCGCCCGCACCTCACGCGCCTCCCGCAGGGCGCCGGTGTACACGTCGAAGCAGGTCCAGAGCAGGGTGATGGTCCGCTCGGCCGCCGCCCAGCGCTCCCGGGTCGTGCCGGTCAGCTCGGCCCCTTCGAGGAGCCTGCGGCCCGCGTGGTCCTGGAGCGCGAGGAGCGAGTCCTCGACCGCCTTGTGCTCGGCGCCGAGCCGCGCCAGCGCACGGTCCACCTCGTCCCGGTCCATCACCGGCCCAGGGGGCCCCGTGACGCCCATCGGTCACCTCTTCCGCCATGTGTACGAGGACTCGTGTCGTGCAGGGGCCGCACGCGGCGGCTGCGTGTGCGGCTACTTGTACAGGGGAGCGGGCGGCCCGGATATCCCGGGCAGGTCCTTCTCCAGCCACTGCCCGTACGCCGCCTGCCAGGGCCCCTGCCGGTACCCCACCAGGACGTGGTTGACCCGGCGGACCAGGTCGTCGTTGCCCAGCTTGGCCGCCACTCCGTAGTACTCCTTCGTGAACGGCTTCCCCTTGAGCTCGACCGCCGGGTCCTGCGCGGCCTGGCCGGCCGCGAGGGCGTTGTCGGTGACGACGGCGTCCACCTCGCCCAGCTGGAGCCGGGCCAGGCAGTCCAGCTGGTTGGGGACGGTCAGCAGGTCCCTGTCGTCCTTGGTGCCGTCGCCCTCGTCCTTGAAGACGGCGCCGAAGGAGTTCTCCTCCAGGGCCTCGTGGGCCGTGGAGCCCTCGGCGGTGCAGACCCGCTTGCCGCGCAGCGAGGGGTCGTAGCCGGTGATGTCGGAGCGCTTGGGCGCCAGGACCTGCTGCCCGGCCTGGAAGTAGGCGGTGGAGAAGGCGACCTGCTCGATCCGCTTGCAGTTGATCGTCATGGTGCGCACGACGAGGTCGACCTTGCCGCTGTCCAGGGCGGCGATCCGCTGGTTGGTGGGGATCGCGCGGAAGATGACGGCGTTCTCGTCGCCGAGGACGCCCTTGGCTATGGCCCGGGCGAGGGCGATGTCGAACCCCTCCAGGACGCCCTTCTCCGGGTTCCGGTAGCCCCAGCGGTAGCTGGACTGGTCGACGCCGACGATCAGCTTCCCGCGCTCCTTGACGGCGCGGACCGCCGGCCCGTCCTCCGTGGAGGGCGTGAGGGAGGCCTCCGGGTTCCGGCAGGTGTCGGCCTTGACCTGGACGCCGACTCCCGCGCCGGTCCCCGTCCCGCCGCCCGCACCGGCACCGCTGTTCGCGCCCGTACCGCCGCCCACGCCGGTACCGGCGCCCGTCCCGGGCGCGGCCGCCGCGCCGCTCCCCTCCCGGGCCAGCGGGAGCAGGGTGACCGAGGCGGTGAGCCCGCAGGCCACGGCCATGGCCGCCACTCCGCCCCAGCCGCGCAGCCGCTTCGCCGCCCGCCGCACCAGCGGCTCCGTGTCCTCGGACATCCTTCCCCCTCTCACCGGTACTCCGACAGTCTGCGGTTGACGCCGAGCACGGCGCCCGCCGCCCCCAGGATCCCGAGGGCCGCCGCGCCCAGGGGCAGCGCCGAGAGGGCGTCCCCGGCGTCCCCGGCGGAGCGGGTGAACTCGGCCTGCTCGTGCGCGAGGGCCCGCTCCAGGGCCGCGTCGACCCGGTCGAAGGACTCCCCGGTGGACCCCTTCGCGCCGACGATCCGGTCCAGGGCGCCCTCGTAGTCCCCGGCGTCGTCCTTCGCCCGCGCGTCCTTGTGGCGCTGCCGCCACTCGCCCGCGTGGGCGGTGGCCGCGTCGACCGGCTTCCGGCCGGCGTCGTCGTCGGCCAGCCCCCGCGCCGAGGCCAGCGCCTCCGACAGGGCGCCCATGCTCGCCGTGTAGTCGGCCTCGTACTTGTCGCCCTTGCCGTCCTCGGTGAGGACGGCGCCCCGGGCGACCACGGTCAGGTTCTCGCTGGCGCGGGCGGTGAGCGAGCTGATCCGGGCCGTGTTGAGGACCTGGAGGGACTCCTGCCCGTGCGCCCGCGCGTCGTCGAGGCCGGCCCGGGCGACGGTGTGCGCGGCCAGGAGCCAGAGCAGGGCGGCGCCCGTGGCGGCGGTGGCGGCGAGCAGCCCGTGGTTGAAGACCCGGTGGGTGCGGACGTAGGTCCGGCGCTGGGCCCGTCCGAGGGCGGCGAGCGCGACCAGGCCGAGCGCGAGCGACGCGTACGGCCAGGCGCGGGCCGCGTCGTCGTCCCGCCGGAGCCGCTCCGTCTCCGCCCCGTACAGCCGCTCGGCGGCGGGCAGCAGGACGGTGGCCATCTGCTGGTTGGCGTACCGCAGATAGGCGCCGCCCAGCGGCAGGCCCTGCCGGTTGGCGGCCCGGGCGCGCTCCACGAGGCCCGTGTAGCGCGGGAGCTGCTGGCTCAGGACCGTGATCTCGCGGGCCGACTCCGGCGAACCGTCCGTGTGCGCCGCGGCCTTGACGAGGAGCCGGGAGGCGGTGGCGACGTCCTCCGCGTACCGCTCGCGCGATCCGGCCGGCTCCAGGGTGCCCGCCAGGAAGCCGCTGGCGGCGGTGGTGTCGGCGTCGGCCAGGGAGCGGTAGATCGCGGCGGCGTCGGCGCTCAGCGGCTGGCTGCGGCCCACGACGTCGTCGGCGGCGGAGGCCCGGCCGGTGACCTCCAGGGCGGTGACGGCCCCGAACGCGACGACGAGCAGCGCCAGTACGGCTCCGAGGATCCGGAGCCGGCCGGGCTCGGTCGTCGCGGCCGCCCGCAGCAGCTCCCGGCCCACGGCCCAGGCCCCGCGCCCCGCGGGCGGCGCGGCGGGGGGCAGGGGCGCCGGGCGTGCCGGCGACGGCTGCGCGGGCACGCCGGCCGGGCGCGCGGGCGCCGGGGCCGTGCTCCGCGCCGCCGGTTCGGCGGGCGGGATCGGCGGGTGTGCCACGTGACCTCCCCCTCGGTCGCTGACGGTCCGGTCCGCCCCGGAGCGCCGGTGGACCGGCTCCGGTGGAGGACCACCCCGGCGAGCAGTATGGCCGCACGGGCCGTTCCGCACACCGGGATTGACTGGATCTTGTTCCTGACGGCCCCTATCGTGCCCCATGCCTCCCACGTGTCCGCGGGAGAACCCCCTCACCTTGAATACGTCCCCGGCCCGGAATCGGTTCCGGGCCGGATGTCGCTCGAACAGGTGAACATGCGTGCGGGGCGCCCCCGCCGGACCGGCGACGACGCCCCGCACCCGCACCCTTCACGCCCCGGAGCGCACCCGCACCCCTCACGCTCCGGAGCGCACCCGCACCCCTCACGCCCCGGAGCGCACCCGGGTCCGCTCACACCCCGTAGTGCTCCCGCAGCCGGGCCGCCGCCGAGGGGTCCGCCGCCGTCTCGTCCAGGGCGAGGAGCCCCGCCCCGAGGACCGGCGGCGCCGTCACGAAGCCGACCGCGGCCTTCGGCGCCCGTACCGCCAGGAGGGCGCGGATACGTTCCTCCAACTGCGGGTGGCGGGCGGCCAGCACGCTGCCGCCGAGCAGCACCGGCGCCGGCTCGTCGAGCAGCCCCAGCCGCCCGAGCGCCACCGACGCCATGGCCACGACCTCCTCCGCCAGCCGGTGCACCAGCGACAGCGCGACCGGGTCGCCCGCCGCGCTCACCCGGAAGAGCACGGGCGCCAGTTCGTGCCGCCGCTCCATCGGGATCCGGCCCAGGTGCAGCGCCTCGATCAGCGCGTACATCGTCTCCAGGCCGAAGTGCGCGGGCAGCGCCCGCGACAGCCCGGTCGGCTCGCCGCGTCCGTCCTCGCCGCGCGCCGCGCACCACAGCGCCTCCTCGGCCAGTCCGCCGCCGCCGCCCCAGTCCCCGGAGAGCTTCCCGATCGCCGGGAAGCGCGCGGTCCGCCCGTCCGGGGTCATCCCGACGCAGTTGATCCCGGCCCCGCACACCACCGCCACGCCCCGGGGCTCGTCGATCCCGGCCCGCAGGACGGCGAAGGTGTCGTTGTGCACGCGGACCGACCCGCTCAGCCGCCGCGCGTGCAGGGCCTGTTCGAGTTCCCGTTCCTCCACGGGCAGGTCGGCGTTGGCGAGACAGGCGGTGACGTGGGCGAACACCGGCGGGCTGTCCACCGGCCCGCCGGCCGCCGCCCAGGCCCGCCCCACGATCTCCACGAGCCCGTCCACCGCCGCCGCCACCCCCACCAGCGGGGGCTGGAACCCGCCGCCACGGGCCGCCCCGAGGACGCGGCCGTCCCCGGAGAGGACCGCGACGTCGGTCTTGCTGTTCCCCGCGTCGACCGCGAGGAGCGTCCCCGCCGCGAGGGGCGTTCCCGCCCCCGCCGCGGGGAAGGTCCCGTTCACGCCCACGCGAGGTGCTCCCGGTTGTGCGCGATCAGCCGGTCCGTGAGCCCGTCGGCGTACGCGTACTGCCCGATCAGCGGGTGCGCGAGCAGCGCCTTGAAGACCCGGTCCCGGCCGCCGCGCAGCGCCGCCTCCAGGGCCAGGTCCTCGTAGGCCGTCACGTTCGCGACCAGACCGGCGTACAGCGGGTCGACCGGCGCGACCGGCAGCGGCACCGCGCCCTCGCGGCCGACCGCCGCCTGCGTCTCGATCACGGCGTCGTCCGGCAGGAACGGCAGCGTGCCGTTGTTGTACGTGTTCACCACCTGGTACGGCGAACCGCCCCCGCCCAGGAGGGCGGCCGCCAGGTCCACGGCCGCCTCCGAGTAGAAGGCGCCGCCGCGCTTGGCGAGCAGGGCCGGCTTCTCGTCGAGCGCCGGGTCCCCGTACATCTCCAGGAGCTCCTTCTCCATCGCGGCGACCTCGGCGGCCCGCGAGGGTTTGGTCCCCAGCTCCCGCACGACCTCGTCGTGCGCGTAGAAGTAGCGCAGGTAGTACGAGGGCACGACGCCGAGCCGGTCCAGGACCGGGCGCGGCAGCCGCAGGTCGTCCGCGATCGCGTCGCCGTGCCCGGCGAGCAGCCGGGGCAGCACGTCCTCGCCGCCGGGGCCCCCGATCCGTACCGCCCGCTCCCAGGTCAGGTGGTTGAGCCCGACGTGGTCCAGGTGCACGTCCGCCGGGGCCACGTCCAGGAGCGCGGCGAACTTGCGCTGGAAGCCGATGGCCACGTTGCACAGGCCGACGGCCTTGTGCCCGGCCTGGAGCAGCGCCCGCGTCACGATGCCGACGGGGTTGGTGAAGTCGATGATCCAGGCGTCCGGGTTGGTCCGCCGGACCCGCTCGGCGATGTCCAGGACCACCGGGACCGTGCGCAGCGCCTTGGCGAGGCCGCCGGCGCCGGTGGTCTCCTGGCCGACGCAGCCGCACTCCAGCGGCCAGGTCTCGTCCTTCTCGCGGGCGGCCTGCCCGCCGACCCGCAGCTGGAGCAGGACGGCGTCGGCGCCCTCGACCCCGGCGTCCAGGTCGGAGGTGGTGGTGATCCTGCCGTCGTGCCCCTGCCTGGCGAAGATCCGGCGGGCGAGCCCGCCGACCAGGTCGAGCCGGTCGGCCGCGGGGTCGACGAGGACGAGTTCGGTGATCGGCAGGGTGTCGCGCAGGCGCGCGAATCCGTCGATCAGTTCGGGGGTGTAGGTGGAACCGCCCCCCACGACAGTGAGCTTCATCTGTGGCTCAGCCCTTCACTCCGGTCAGTGTGACTCCCTCGACGAACGCCTTCTGGGCGAAGAAGAAGACGAGGATCACGGGGGCCATGACCAGGACGGTCGCGGCCATGGTCAGATTCCAGTCGGTGTGGTGCGCGCCCTTGAAGGACTCCAGGCCGTAGCTCAGGGTCCAGGCGCCGGGGTTCTCGGAGGCGTAGATCTGCGGCCCGAAGTAGTCGTTCCAGCAGAAGAAGAACTGGAAGAGGGCCACGGCCGCGATCCCCGGCTTGGCCATCGGGACCACGACCTTGAGCAGGGTGCGCAGTTCGCCGCACCCGTCGATCCGGGCCGCCTCCACGTACTCGTCGGGGATCGTGAGGAGGAACTGGCGCAGCAGGAAGACGGCGAAGGCGTCCCCGAACGCCATCGGGACGATCAGCGGCCACAGGGTGCCGGAGAGGTCCATCTGCTTCGCCCAGAACAGGTACATGGGGATGATCACGACCTGCGGCGGCAGCATCATCATCGCGATGACGAGCAGCAGCGACAGGTGCCGGCCCCGGAAGCGGAACTTGGCGAGCGCGTACGCGACGGGGACCGAGGACACCACGACGAGGACGGTGCCGAGCCCGGCGTACAGCAGGGAGTTGCGCCACCAGGTGAGGAAGCCCTCGGTCTCGAAGACCCGGACGTAGTTCTCCCAGTGCCAGGAGTTCGGGGTCAGGTCCCGGGTGAGCGCCTGCTGGTCGCTCATCAGGGAGGTCAGGAAGACGAAGACGAACGGCAGGACGAAGAACAGGGCGGCGGCGACGCCGAGCGCGTGCACGGCGATCCAGTGCAGCAGCGCCTTGCGCCGGGCCCGCCTCCCCGCGGGGGTCGTGGCGGTGGCGGTGAGGGTCGTCAAGGTCGGTCACCCGGGCCGATCAGGCCGCCGCGCCGGCGCATCAGGAGCGCGGTGAAGGCCATGGAGAGGGCGAAGAGCACCAGGGCCACCACACAGGAGGCGCCGTAGTTGAACTGGCTGAAGCCGAGGCTCTGGACGAGCTGCGGCAGGGTGAGCGTGGAGTCGTCCGGGTAACCGGGGACGAAGGTGACGCCGGAGCCGCCCATCACGCCCGAGGCGACCTTGGAGGCCACGATCGGCTGCGTGTAGTACTGCATCGCGCCGATGATCCCGGTGACCACCGCGAAGAGGACGATCGGCGCGATGGTGGGCAGTGTGATGTGGCGGAACCGCTGCCACGGCGAGGCGCCGTCCAGTGCGGCGGCCTCGTACTGCTCCTTGGGCACGTCGAGCAGCGCGGCCATGAAGATGACCATGAGGTCGCCGACGCCCCACACGGCGAGGACCGTGAGGGCCGGCTTGGACCAGGACGCGTCGTTGAACCAGGAGGGGGCGGGCAGACCGGCCGCCTCCAGGAGCGAGTTGACCGGTCCGGTGCCGGGGTTGAGCAGGAAGACGAAGGCGAGCGTGGCGGCCACCGGCGGGGCCAGGTAGGGCAGGTAGAAGAGGGTCCGGAAGATCCCGGTGCCCGTCTTGATCTTCGTGATCAGCAGGCCGGTGCCGAGGCCGAAGAGGACCCGGCAGGCGACCATGACGACGCAGAGCCAGAGGGTGTTGCGCAGGGCCGGCCAGAACTGCGGGAAGTCGGTGAAGACGTACGCCCAGTTGGCGAGGCCCCGCCACTCGGGCGGGTTGAGGCCGTCGTACTTCATGAAGGAGAAGTAGACGGTGGAGACCAGCGGATAGGCGAAGAAGACGCCGCATCCGATCAGCCAGGGCGACAGGAACGCGAGGGTGCGCAGCGCGTCGCGGCGGCGCCTGGACCGCAGCGTGTTCCGTCCCCCGGGGGAGGCGGCGGCCGGGGTGGCCGCCGCCTGCGCGGGCAGGGTGTCCGTGCTCATGGGCGGTGTCCGGCCGTCACTTCGCCGCGGCGATGTCGCGGTCGATCTGGGCGGCGGTGTCGGCGAGCCCCTTCTGCAGGTCGGTGACCTGCCCCTTCTCGTACCGCTGGGAGAACTTCTGGAGGGTGTCCTGGTAGGCGGAGCCGTTGACGGCGCCGTCCGAGGTGGTGGAGGCGGGATGCCGGGCGATGTCCAGGAAGGTCTTGAAGCGCGGGTCGAAGTTCAGCTTCGGGGACTTCAGCGCCTCCAGGGTGGAGGGCACGTTGCCGATGTCGTGGGCGAAGGCCAGCACGGCCTCGGTGTCCGTGGTCATGAACTTCACCAGCTCCCAGGCCGCGTTCTGCTTCCGGCTCTGCGGCGCGATGCCCATGATCGTGCCGGAGAGGTAGCCCTTGCCGTACTCGGCCACCTCGTCGTCCGCGACCGGCAGCGGCGCGACGCCGATCTCGAAGCCGGGCTTCGCCTCCTCGGCGAACTTCAGCCGCCACTCGCCGTCGAGCTGCATGGCGACCTGGCCGGTGTGGAAGGGGTGCTTGGGTCCCCACTCGTCACCGAAGGTGGTGCGGTACCTGTCGAGCCTCTGGAAGCCGCCGAGCGCGTCCACCAGGGACTTCTGGTAGGTCATCATCTCGGCGAACGCCGGGTCCTTCGCGACGGTCGACTTCCCGTCCGCGTCGAAGTACCCGCCGTGCTTCCACTGCGACATGTAGTGCGAGACGACCGTCTCGTAGCCCAGGTAGGTCGGCATGAAGCCGAGCCGCTCGTACGAGTCGCCCCTGGGCTTCGTCAGCTTCCTGGCGACCTCGGTGAACTCGGACCAGGTCTTCGGCGGGGCCTCGGGGTCGAGCCCGGCCTGCCGGAAGGCGTCCTTGTTGTAGTAGAGCCCGTACGCGTCGGAGAGCAGCGGCAGGCTGCACCGCCGGCCCTCGAACTGGGTGTAGTCCTGGAGCACCTTCGGGAAGATCCTGTCCAGGTCCAGCTTCGACTTCTCTATGAAGGGCTTGAGGTCCGCGAGGGCGCCGGAGGCGCAGAACTTGCCGACGTTGGACGTGGTGAACGAGGAGACGACGTCCGGCCCGTTCGAGCCGCCCGCGCGCAGGGCCTGGCCGAGCTTGTCGTCGTTGATGTTGCCGACGAGCTTCACCTCGATGTTCGGGTGGGCCTTCTCGAAGCGGGCGACGTTGGCCTCGATCGCCTTGACCTCGGCGGGCGCCGACCAGCCGTGCCAGAAGGTGATCGTCGTCTCCGCCTTCGGGTCGTCGGCGGCCGCGTCGTGCGTGGAGCCGGTACAGGCGGAGGAGAGGAGGGCGAGCGCGGCGGTGGCGGCGAGCGCCGCGGCGACTCTGCGCGGACGTACGGGCATGGCGGGTTCTCCCTGGGGCGGGCAGAGGGTGAACGGGGTCACGGGCGGAGGGGAAGCGGGGTCATGGACGGGGGAGCGGGGTCACGGGCGGAGAGGAAGCGGGGTCAGCGGGCGGAGGGGGAGCGGGGTCACGGGCGGAGGGGAAGCGGGGTCAGCGGGCGGAGGGGGAGCGGGGTCAGCGGGACGTGTCGAAGACCTCGTCGCGCGTGGCGGCGAGGGCGCTTTCGAGGGCCCCGCGCAGGACGGGGCGCCGGGGCACGGCGGCGAGGACGAGGCGCGGCCGGGAGGCGGCGAGATCGGCGAGCGCGGACTGCGTACGGGCGCGCAGGGGTTCGCCGCCGGCGAGGAGGACCTCGCCGGAGAGCACGATCAGCTCGGGGTCGAGGACGGCGACGACGGAGGAGAGGCCGATGGCGACCCGCTCGGCGTACTGGTCGAGGAGGGCCGTGTACCGGGGGTCCCCGGCCCCGTCCCCGGCGGCGTGCGCGAGCAGTCCGGACGCCACCGGCACGTACGGCTGCTCGGGGGTGTCGATGCCGAGGGCGCGGGCGATCCGGGGCACGGACTGGACTCCGGCGAGCTCCTGGTAGCCGCCGGAGTTGGCCTGGGCGACCCGGCGCACGAGCGGGGTGCCGGGCACGGGCATGAAGCCGACCTCGCCGGCGCCGCCGGTGAAGCCCCGGTGCAGCCGCCCGCCGAGGACGAGGGCGGCGCCGATGCCCTCCTCGTTCCAGAGCAGGGCGAAGTCGGAGTGGCCCCGGGCGGCGCCCAGGCGCTGCTCGGCCAGGGCGACGAGGTTGACGTCGTTCTCGTACTCGAACGGCATCGGCAGGGCGGCGGCCAGCTCCTCCAGGAGGGTGGGGGAGTGCCAGCCGGGCAGGTGGGAGGCGTACCGCAGGCGCCCGGTGGCCGGGTCGAAGGCGCCGGGGGTGCCGATGACCAGGCGCCGCACGTCCGCGCGGGCGATCCCGGCCGCCTTCACGGCCCCGTCCAGGACCTCGGTGACCTGGTCGGCGACCCCGGTGGCGGAACGGCCGGGGGTGGGCAGCTCGGACTCGCCGACGATCGCGCCGGTGACGTCGGCGACGGCGGCGCGGATGCGGCGGGTGGTGACGTCGAGCCCGGCGGCGTACGCGGCGCGCGCGTTCACCGCGTAGAGCTGGGCGTTCGGCCCGGGGCGGCCCTCGGTGGTGCCGGTGGCGACGACGAGGCCGGCCGCTTCGAGGCGGGCGAGCAGCTGGGAGGCGGTCGGCTTGGAGAGCCCGGTGAGCTTGCCGATGCGGGTCCGGGAGAGCGGCCCGTGCTCCAGGAGCAGGTCCAGGGCAGCCCGGTCGTTCATGGCCCGCAGCACGCGCGGCGTGCCGGGGGTTCCCGGGGTCGTACCGGCCATGGGGTGCGCACCTGCCCTTGCACTGTCGGGATGCACTGCCGGGAACGTGCTGCCGGGAATGCACTGTTAGGAAAGTTTCCTATTGAGTGGAAGGAAAATAAGTCGCCCGTCACCGGCCCGTCAAGACCCGTGAACGCACGAAGCCCCCGAAGGCGACGAAAGCGTCACCCGCGGGGGCTTCGGACGGACAGGGGCGGAATCTACTTGGAGAGGTCCTTCGGCAGCGGGGTCGCCGCCGCCGACTGCGGCGAGGTCGTGCTGGCGAAGACCGAGGGGGCCGCCATGCCCGCCGTCGGATCGGCCGCCGCCTCCTCGGCCGGGGCCGGGAGCCCGCCCACGATCCGGATGCCGGCCTCGTCCAGACCCCGCTTGATCCGCCAGCGCAGCTCGCGCTCCACGCCGAGCGCCTTGCCCGGCATCGTCTTCGCCGCGACCCGGACCGTCATCGAGTCGAGCAGCACCTCGTTCAGACCGAGGATCTCCACCGGGCCCCACAGGCGCTCGTTCCACGGCTCCTCCTTGGCCATGGCCTCCGCCGCCTCGGTGATCACCGACCGCACCCGGTCCAGGTCCTCCGTCGGCCGGACCGTCACGTCCACGGCCGCCGTCGCCCAGCCCTGGCTGAGGTTCCCTATCCGCTTGATCTCGCCGTTGCGCACGTACCAGATCTCGCCGTCCACGCCGCGCAGCTTGGTCACCCGCAGACCCACCTCGACGACCTCGCCGGAGGCCACGCCCGCGTCGATCGAGTCGCCGACGCCGTACTGGTCCTCCAGGATCATGAAGACGCCGGACAGGAAGTCGGTCACCAGGTTCCGCGCGCCGAAGCCGATCGCGACACCTGCCACACCGGCCGACGCCAGCAGCGGTGCCAGGTCGATCTTGAAGGCGCCCAGGATCATCAGGCCCGCCGTGCCCAGGATCAGGAAGGACGCCACCGAGCGCAGCACCGAACCGATCGCCTCCGAGCGCTGCCGCCGCCGCTCGGTGTTGACGAGGAGACCGCCCAGGGCCGTCCCCTCCACCGCCTGCGCCGAGCGGTTCATCCGCTCGATCAGCTTCGTCAGGGCCCGGCGGACGGCCATCCGCAGGAGCAGCGCGACGATCAGGATCAGCAGGATGCGCAGGCCGGTGTTCAGCCAGGTGGACCAGTTCTCCTCCACCCAGGTGGCGGCGTTCGTGGCCCGCTCCGCCGCCTCGTCCAGGGTCACCGGCATGGGTTCGGGTTCGGTGGCAGCCGCCAGGGCGGACCAGGACACGGGACAACCTCCAGGCATCGCGTACGCAGGCCATCCACAGTAACGGGGCGCCGGACGTGGTCCCGTGGTCCCGCCGGAGGGAGAGACGGACCTCACCGGGGGAATCACCAGGGGGAAGGGGCGGGGAGGAAGAGGGGGGACCGGTGCGGCCGGTGTGGTCGAGAACACTCCGGGCCCTCACCCCGATCTCGATACGTGGTGGCGCTCCGACCAGGCATGAGGAGAGACTGAGAGCAGTTCGTCCCGGCGCGAGCCACGCGCCGCCGGCGCCATAGGAGGCATCCGTGCCGCATGTCCTGGTCCTCAACGCGTCGTACGAGCCGCTCGGCGTCGTACCGCTCCGCCGCGCACTCGTCCTCGTCCTGGAGAACAAGGCTCTCTGCCTCGAGGAGTCCGGCGCCTTCCTGCACAGCGAGACCCAAGTCGTCCCCGCGCCCAGCGTGGTGCGACTGAAGCGCTTCGTGCGGGTCCCCTACCGGGGGCCCGTTCCCTTGACCCGCCGGGCCCTCTTCGCCCGCGATGGCGGGCGCTGCGCGTACTGCGGGGGCGTCGCCACCAGCGTCGACCACGTCGTCCCGCGCAGCCGCGGGGGCACGCACGCCTGGGACAACGTGGTGGCGGCCTGCCGCCGCTGCAACCACGTCAAGGCCGACCGGCACCTGCGCGAACTCGGCTGGCGGCTGCGCCACCAACCGGCCCCGCCGACCGGCCTGGCCTGGCGGATCATCGGGACCGGACACCGGGACCCCCGCTGGCTGCCGTACTTGCGGCCCTACGGCGCCGAGGACGTGATGGCCCGGATCGACTCCGTCGCGGAGACCCCTGTGGGGGCGCTCACGACGGGTTGAGCCGGGCCTTTCGCGTACGCGGTTCCGCATGCGCGGTTTCGCGTGCGCGGGAGCCTTCCGCACGGCCTGCGGCACGGAGCGGCGCGCACCTCAGGGGGCGGGCCGCTCCTCCGGCGCGCCCGGAGGAGCGGTCGCGAGGGCGTCCGGAGCCGTCACGGGCTTCTCCGGCGGCGCCTTCCCGGGCTCCTCGGACGTCTTCGGCTTCTCCGGCGGCGCCACCGCATACGTCTCCACCGACCAGAGCGAGTAGCCGAAGCGGGTCGCCCGCTTCTCGCCCTGGACGCGCAGGAAGCGCGTGTCCGCCGCGTCCATCCGGACCGACTCCCGGCCGCCCCTGCCCTCCGCGACCGTCGCCGCCGTGCGCCACACCCGGCCGTCCGCCGAGACCTGGACGCGGTAGCGGGAGGCGTACGCGTCCTGCCAGTGCAGCACCACCTGCCCTATCCGGGCCGGCGCGGGCAGCTCCAGCTGCCACCAGGCCCCGTCCTCCGCCGGTGAGGACCAGCGGGTGGCCGGATCGCCGTCCGCCGCCGAGGAGGCCGGGAAGTCGGGGGTCTCGTCGCCCGACGAGGAGGCCTTCGCCGTCCGCGCCAGATCGGGTCCCGCCGTACGGGGGAAGGCCCGGACCGTCAGGACCCGCTCCTCGCCCGCGAAGGACACCGGCACCCGGTACGCGCCGACCGGCACGTCCGGCGCCACCGACACCTCCAGGGGGACGCGGGTCCGGGCGCCGCGCTCCACCGCCGCCCGCTCCGGCAGCCGGACCGCGATCCCCTTCGGGGCCCTCGCCGCCAGCGGCCCGCGCACCCCGCCCGCGCGCCGGCCCGTCAGCTCCACGTCCACCCGCTGCGCCGGGCCGCCGATCACCACGTCCGCCTCCGTACGGGTCAGGGACACGTCGGCGCGCGGCCCGTCCGCGAACCACGGCACCAGGGAGCGCACCCCGGGCGCCGGTCCGTCCTCGCTCCACGCGACCCGCAGCGCCTCGGCCCGCAGCCCCTTCAGCTCCGTCTGCGTCCATCCCGACGACGCCAGCGGGCCGAGCGGCCGCCAGCCCTCGCCGGGGACGTACGCCTCCACGCGCGCGTCCGTGCCCGCGCGGCCGCCCTCGGGGCCCGGTGCGGCGAGGACCGTCAGGGCCTCCACGGGCCGTGCCCGGTCGAGCCGCACGGTGTACGAGCCGGCGGCCCGCTCGGCCCGCGCCGCCGGGGTCCGGTCGGCGCCGGTCCAGGCCGCCGCCTCCTTCAGCGCGCGCGTGAGGAAGGGGTCGAGGACCCCCGCGCCGACCGTCACCCGGCTCGCTTCCAGTTCCTTCCGCAGCCCTTCGAGCTCCAGCTGCGCCCGCCAGGCCGCAGCGCCGTCGCCGCGTCCCTGGGCGAGGAGCATGTCGACCGCCGTCCCGCCCGCCCGGCCGTACCGGGAGAGCTGTTCGAGCCACGGCCCCGTCTCGGCGCCGAGGGCGCCGCCCGCGGTGTCCGCCAGCCGCTCGGGGGCCTGCCGCATCACGGTGAACGCGTCCCGGAGGCCGCGCGCCGCCTCCTCACGCGCGCGCGTGTCCGTGCCGCCGCGCGCCTCCCAGAAGGCGGCCAGGAGCGGCTTCAGATAGGCCGATTCGCCCGCCGGGGCGAGGATCGAGGAGGCGTCGTTCCCGGCGAGCGCCCGCAGCGCCTCGCGGGCGGCCGGGTCCGGGCCCGCGAGGTCGTCGACGGCGGCCCGCCAGGACTCCTCGGGCCGGTAGCCCTTCGGGTTCCAGGCGTAGTCGGCGGTGGTGAACAGCGGGACGCGGGAGGCCGCCGCCTGCTCCATGGCGTGGGCGAGGAAGGCGGCGGACCCGGCGGCCACGGCCGGCTCCCGGCCCGTCGCGGGGCCGAGGAACAGCCGGTCCTGCGCGTAGTCGTTGACCGGGTAGTTGTCCATGGTGACCAGCGGGTGGCCCAGCGCCTTCCGGGCACCGGCCAGTTCGCCGCCGGTGATCGTGCGCGGCACGACGCCGACCCCGGTCCACGCCACCCGCACGTCCGCGTCGAGCGCCTCGGCGAGCCTCGCCCGGTACGCGGTCGAACCGTCCTGGTAGTACTCCGTCGGCATCACCGTCAGCGGCTCGCCGTCCGGGTGCCGTTCGGCCAGGTGCCGGGCGACCGTGTTCGCCACGCGCGCGTGGGCGGCGGCAGCGGCCTCGGGACCGCGCCCGAAGGCGTCGGCGTCCCGGGAGCAGTGCCACTCGTCGTAGGAGGCGTCCTGGAACTGGAGCTGGAAGGAGCGCACCCCGAGCGCCCACATGTCGTCGAGCTTCCGGGTCAGCGCGGCCACGTCGGCGGACGAGGCCAGGCACATGGACTGGGCGGGCGACACGGCCCAGCCGAGCGTCACGTGGTTGGCACGGGCCCGCTCCGCGAGCGCGCGGAACTCCGCCCGCTGCGCGGCCGGGTAGGGCTCCCGCCACTGGAGCTGCCGGTACGGGTCGTCCCCGGGCGCGTACAGATAGCGGTTCTGCTTGGTCCGGCCCAGGAAGTCGAGCTGCCCGAGCCGTTCGTCCAGGGTCCACGGGCGCCCGTAGAAGCCCTCGGTGACGCCGCGTTCGGCTGTGCCGGGCCAGTCCCGGACGACGACCCCGGGCACCTCCCGGCCGGAGCCGAGGAGCTGGCGCAGCGTCTGCACGGCGTGGAACAGGCCGTCCTCGCCGACCCCGTCCAGGACGACGGTCTCCCGCCCCTGGAACCGGCCCGTGGCGAGCCGGTAGCCGCCGCGCGGCAGGTCGAAGCGCTCGGGGACGCCCAGGGCGGTCAGCGCCTCCTCGGCGCCCTCCCCGGCGGGCCCGGCGGCCCGGACCACCGGACCCCGGCCCGGGAGCCCGGTGTGGACGGTCCGCACCCCGGCCGCCCGCAGCAGCCCGCGCAGCGCGTCGAGGGCGTACGGATCGGCGTCGGCGTCCGCGAGCAGCGTCACCTCGTCCCCGAGCCGTACGGAGGGCCCGGCGCCCTCCAGGGACTGCGGCCGGGGCCAGACGGCGGGCACGCGCGCGAGGGTCTGCCGGACGGGGGTCCGGACGGCGTCCGCCGGGGCCGTCGGCGTCGCGGGGGTCCGCGAAGGCACGGGGGTCGTCGGCGGCGCGGGGGCCGCCGGCACCCTCGGGAGCGCCTGCGCCGCGCCCGGGACCGTGCCGCCGAGGAAACCGCCGATGACCGCGGCGGCGACGGCCGTCGCGGTGCGCTTCCTGCGCCCGAGGTGCACGGGGGTCTCCCTTCGGCGGGGCCGGCCGCTCCGCCGGTTGGTCACGAGTCGGTCACGAGCCCACCACCCGTCGCACGCGAGTGTCAATGCACATGGCCGATGTGTCGGCTTTGCCCGGCAGGGCGTCGGCGGGGTGACGTCACTTCGTCACTTTCCGCCGGTAAAACGAGGTGCGGTGGGTATGGCTCAGTCGTTGTCCAGGTCCCACCTGTCGAGACGAACCGGGAGACCCCCGTGACCACGACCGCCCGCCACGAACGGATACGCGTTCCGCAGCAGTCGGCACCCGCCGGCGCGCCGCTGACCAGTGAGCCGCTGACCAGCGAGCCGCCCCTGCCCGAAGCGTCCCCCCTCACCAGCGAGCCCCCGCTGACCGCGGAGGCCCATCTGACCAGCGAACCCACCGCCCCCGTCCACGCGGGCGGCCCGGAGTCCCCCGGAGTGTGAAGTGACCCTGGCCCGTCTCGCCGCCCGTCACGGCGTCGCCACCGTCCACAGCCCCGCCGACGGCGGCGACGTGCCCGTGCCGGAGGCCACGGTGGTGGCCGTCCTCGCCGCCCTGGGCGTGGACGCGTCCACGCCGGAGGCGGTCACGGCCGCCCTCGAAGCGGCGGAACGCGCCGACCGGGAGCGCCTGCTGCCCCCGACCCTGGTCCACTGGCGGACCGGGGACGGGGGTGACGGGCCCGGCGCGAGCCCCCGCGAGGACGCGGCCCCGTACAGGGGTACGAACCCGTACGGAGACGCAAACCCGTACGGAGACGCAAACCCGTACGGAGACGCGGTCCCGCACGGAGACGCGGTCCCGCACGGAGACGCGGCCCCATACGCAGACTCTGCCCCGTACGCAGACTCTGCCCCGTACGGGGAACCCCCCGCGCACCCCCGGGACGCCCCCCTCCGCCCCCCGTCCCACCTCCCGCCCGGCACCCGGCTCCAGGTCACCACCGAGGACGGTGCCGTCGTCCTCGGTGACGACTGGTCGGGGCTGCCCCTCGGCGTCCACACCGTCGAGGCCGAGGCCCCCGACGGGCGCACGGCCACCGCCACCCTGATCGTGAGCCCCGCGCGCGTCCCCGGGCCCGCCCGGCGCACGTACGGCCTCCTCGTCCAGCTCTACTCGCTGCTCTCCCAGCGCTCCTGGGGCATGGGCGACCTCGGTGACCTGCGCGAGCTCGCCACCTGGGCCGGACGGCGGCACGGTGCCGGGTTCGTCCAGGTCAACCCGCTCCACGCGGGCGTGCCCGGCGCCCCCGCCGACCCCTCCCCGTACCGCCCCTCCTCGCGCCGCTTCCCGGACCCCGTCCACCTGCGGATCGAGGAGATCCCCGAGTACGCCCTGATCGGCCCCGAGCGCCGCGAGGAGCTGGACCGAATCCTCGCCGACGCGGCCGAGCTGCGCGAACGGGTCCTCGGCAAGGGCGCCCTGATCGACCGGGACGCGGTCTGGGAGGTCAAGCGGCGGGCCCTGGAACTGCTCCTCACGACCGTGGAGCTCGGCCCCGGCAGGCGCGCCGACTTCCACGACTTCCTGGCCGGGCGGGGCCGCGCCCTGGAGGACCACGCCACCTACCAGGCCCTCGCCGAACGGCACGGCCCCCACTGGCGCTCCTGGCCCGAGGCGCTGCGCACCCCGCGCGCGGCGGAGGCGGCCGTGCGCGCCGATCCCGCCCTGGCCGCCCGGGTCGACTTCCACTGCCGGCTCGCCTGGCTGACGGACCGGCAGCTCGCGGCCGCCGCCGGGGCCGCCCGCGAGGCCGGGATGGAGGTCGGGATCGTCCACGACCTGGCGGTCGGGGTCCACCCGGAGGGGTCGGACGCCTGGGCCGGCCAGGAGGCCTTCGCCGCCGGCATGTCGGTCGGCGCCCCGCCCGACGCCTTCAACGCCCGGGGCCAGGACTGGGGTCTGCCGCCCTGGCGGCCCGACGCCCTCGCCGCCGCGGGCTACGCCCCGTACCGGGGGCTCCTGCGCGAACTCCTGCGCCACGCGGGCGCGCTGCGCATCGACCACGTGATGGGCCTCTTCCGGCTCTGGTGGGTGCCGGAGGGCCGCGAGCCCACCGAGGGCACGTACGTCCGGTACGACGCCGACGCGATGCTCGCCGTCCTCGTCCTGGAGGCGCACCGCGCCGGGGCCCTGGTCATCGGCGAGGACCTGGGCACGGTCGAGCCGGGGGTGCGGGAGGAGCTGGCCCGGCGCGGGGTGTTCGGGACCTCCGTGCTCTGGTTCGAGCGGGACTGGGCGGGCACCGGGCGCCCGCTGCCCCCGGAGGAGTGGCGCGCGGAGTGCGTGGCCACCGCCACCACCCACGACCTGCCGTCCACCGCCGCCCGGCTCTCCGGCGACCACGTCGTGCTGCGGCACCGGCTCGGGCTGCTCCCCGGCGACCTGGAGCGCGAGCGGTCGGCGGACCGGGCCGAGACCGCCGAGTGGCGGGGTCTGTTCGAGCGCCTCGGGCTGCTCCCGGAGGGGCCGGGGGAGGAGGCCGAGATCCGGGCCGTCCACCGGTACCTGCTCGCCACCCCGGCCCGGATGGTCGGGGTCTGGCTCCCGGACGCCGTGGGCGACCGCAGACCGCAGAACCTGCCGGGCACCTGGGACGAGTACCCCAACTGGCGGCTGCCGGTCGCGGGCCCCGACGGGCAGCCGCTCACCCTGGAGCAACTGGCCGCCTCGCCCCGGGCGCACGCCCTCCTGAGCGAGCTGCACGCCCGTACGGCACCCCCGGGCGCGCGGCGGGTTTAGGCGTTCGCTACGTTTGCACCGTGGACAAGAAGAACGCCCTGCGCGCCGGCGCCGTCGCGGCCGGTACGACGCTGATGATGCTGCTCATGTCGTCCCCCGCGCTCGCGCTCACCCGCGACGACGGTGACGACCCGGCCCCCAAGCTGGAGGTCGTCGAGACCCTCGGCCTGTTCGTGGCCGCCCCGCTGGTGCTGTTCCTGGTCATCACCGGCCTGGTGATGGTGCTCGACAAGTCCAAGAAGGCGTAACTCCTTCCCCCGGGCTCCTTCCTTCGGGCTTCTTCCTCCGGCTCCGTCGAAGGCGCCGCACGGCACCGACGTGCCGTGCGGCGCCTTCGCGCGCCCGCGTGCCCGCGCCCCGTCAGGCCGTGGTCGCGAGCAGTCTGCGCAGCAGCCCGGCCAGCTGCTCCGCCTCCTCCGCGTCGAGCGCGGCCTCCAGGGCCGCCCGCTGCTCCGCGAGGCCGTCCGCGACGGCCAGGTCCACCAGCTCCCGGCCGCGCTCGCTGAGGGTGACCCGCAGCCCGCGCCGGTCGTTCGGGTCGGGGCTGCGGCTGAGCAGCCCGGCCTTCTCCAGGCGGTCGAGGCGGCCCGTCATGCCCCCCGTGGTGATCATCAGCGTGGCGGACAGCTCGCGCGGCGAGAGCGTGTACGGCTCCCCGGACCTGCGCAGGGTCGCGAGCACGTCGAACTCCCCGCGCGCCACGCCGTGCGGCAGGTACGCCCTGGCCATCCTGTCGCCCATGGCGTCGGCCAGCCGGTAGATCCGGCCGAAGACGGCCATCGGCACCGTGTCCAGGTCGGGCCGGACGACCGCCCACTGGTCGGTGATGGCGTCGACGGCGTCGCGGGTGGGCCCCGGGCCTGGGGTTTTCGTGTCCATGTTCCCAGTCTCCCCTTCTGTGCGACTCGACGGCAAGAAAGACACTTGCGCGAAAGTAGCTTAGTGTTAAGTTAATTAGTAACAAGTTTAACCGGTCGGTCCGGGACCCCGCCCCGGCACACCGGCACCCGCCACCAGGGGGAGCCCATGTCCCACACGGCCCACACGCCCCACAAGGCCGCCTTCGTCGCGTTGACCGCCCTCGCCCCGATCTCATGGGGCTCCACCTACTACGTCACCACCGAGTTCCTACCGCCCGACCGGCCCCTCTTCACCGGTCTGATGCGCGCCCTGCCCGCCGGACTCCTGCTCCTGGCGCTCACCCGCAAGCTCCCGACGGGCGCCTGGTGGGGGAAGGCCGCCGTCCTCGGCGCCCTCAACATCGGCGCCTTCTTCCCGCTGCTCTTCCTCGCCGCCTACCGGCTCCCCGGCGGCGTCGCCGCCGTCGTCGGCTCCGTCGGCCCGCTCTTCGTCGTCGGCCTCGCCGCCCTCCTCCTGGGCGACCGGCCCACCGTCCGGGCCCTGGTCACCGCCGTCGCCGCCGCCTTCGGCGTCAGCCTCGTCGTCCTCAAGGCCGGGGCCGCGCTCGACCTCGTCGGCGTGGTCGCCGGACTGCTCTCCGCCCTCTCCATGTCGGCGGGCGTCGTCCTCACCAAGCGCTGGGGCCGCCCCGAGGGCGTCGGCGCCCTCGCCGCCACCGGCTGGCAGCTCACCGCGGGCGGCCTCGTCATCCTGCCGATCGCCTTCCTCGTCGAGGGCGCCCCGCCGGCCCTGAACGGCACGAACCTGGCCGGTTACGCGTACCTCGCCTTCGGCAACACCGCGATCTCGTACGTCCTCTGGTTCCGCGGCATCGAGCGGCTGAGCGCCTCCTCGGTCACCATCCTCGGCCCCCTCTCGCCGGTCACCGCCGCGATCATCGGCTGGGCGGCCCTCGGCCAGGCGCTCGGCCCGGTCCAGCTCCTCGGCATGGTGATCGCCCTCGGCGCCACCGTGGCGGGCCAGCTGAACCCGCGCAGGCCCAAGACCCCGGCGGAGGAGGAGACCGGGGCGGAAGCGGTCCAGGCCCAGGGGGGAGCGGTCCGGGCCGAAGCGGAAGCGCCCCGGGCCCAAACGGAAGCGCTCCGGGCCCAAGCGGAAGGGCCCCGGCTCCGGGAGGAAGCGCCCCGAGCGGAAGCCCCCGTCGAGAAGGAGGCCTCGGAGGCGCCCCGATAGGTTGCGCCCATGACCGAGTGGGACATCAAGAAGCTCCGGATCCTCCGCACCCTCCGCGACCGCGGCACCGTCACCGCGACCGCGGAGGCCCTGCTCATGACCCCCTCGGCCGTCTCGCAGCAGCTCACCAACCTCGCCAAGCAGCTCGGGGTCACGCTCCTGGAGGCCCAGGGCCGCCGGGTCCGGCTCACCGACGCCGCCCACCTGGTGCTGCGGCACGCGGAGGCGGTCTTCGCCCAGCTGGAGCGCGCCGACGCCGAACTCGACGGCTATCTGCGCGGCGAGGCCGGGCGGGTGCGGATCGCGGCCTTCCCCACCTCCGTGCCCGCGCTCGTCGTCCCCGCCGTGCGGCACCTGCGGACCGCCCACCCCCGGCTCGACGTCCGGGTCCGGGAGGCCGAGGCGGCGGAGGCGTACGAACTGCTCACGGCCGGCGAGGTCGACCTCGCCCTCTCGCTGGCCGCCCACGCGCCCACCGCCCGCGACCCCAAGTTCAGCCGGATGCCGCTGCTCGCCGACCCGCTCGACGTCGCCCTGTCCGCCGGGCACCCGCTCGCCGGCGCCCCCGGCCTGCGGCTCGCCGACCTCGCCGCCGAGCCCTGGATCTACGGCGGCTCCGGACCCTGGTCCGAGATCACCACCGCCGCCTGCGAGGCCGCCGGCTTCGTGCCCGAGCAGGCCCACAGCGCCTCGGGGTGGACCGCGATCCTCGCCATGGTCGAGGCCGGGATGGGTGTCGCGCTCGTGCCCCGCATGGCCTCCGCCGAACGCCGGGGCGGCACCGGGGTCGTCATGCGCGTCCTCTCCGCCGACCAGCCGCGCCGCCACGTCGTCGCGGCGGTGCGCGGCGGGGCGGAGGAGGGGCCGGCGGTGGCCCGGGTCCTGGCCGCGCTGCGCCGGGCGGCGACGGAACGCGAAACCGTTCAGCGGAACTGAACGACACCGTCGAAAACATTCGATGGACCTGGAAGGCCGTGGTGCGTGACAGTCGGTCCATGAGCGAACTCGACACCCACCAGGACCCGCACGCCAACGACGCCGCCCCCTACTCCGGCGGGGACCCCTACGCCGACTACCGCGCCGGGGACTTCCCCTTCACCGAGCTGGTCGACCTCGCCGACCGCCGCCTCGGCGCCGGGGTCGTCGCCGCCAACGACGAGTTCTTCGCCGAGCGGGAGAACCTCCTGGTCCGCGAGCGCGCCGTCTTCGACCCCGAGCGCTTCGGCCACAAGGGCAAGATCATGGACGGCTGGGAGACCCGCCGCCGCCGGGGCGCCGACGCCGACCACGTCTTCCCCGCCCCCGAGGACCACGACTGGGCGGTCGTCCGCCTCGGCGCCCCCGGCGTCGTCCGGGGGATCGTCGTCGACACCGCCCACTTCCGGGGCAACTACCCGCAGAAGGTGTCGGTCCAGGCCGCCGCCGTCGAGGGCACCCCGAGCCCGGCCGAACTCCTCGACGCGAAGTGGGAGGAGCTGGTCCCGCCCACCCCCGTCCGCGGCCACGCCGCCAACGGCTTCGCGATCGACGTGGAGCGCCGCTTCACCCACGTCCGCCTCTGCCAGCACCCCGACGGCGGCGTCGCCCGCCTCCGCGTCCACGGCGAGGTCGTGCCCGACCCCGAGTGGCTGGAACTCCTCGGCACCCTCGACCTGGTCTCCGTACTGAACGGCGGCACGTACGAGGACGCCTCGGACCGGTTCTACTCCTCGCCCACCCAGATCATCCTGCCCGGCACCTCCCGCAAGATGGACGACGGCTGGGAGAACCGCCGCCGCCGGGTCCGCGGCACCAACGACTGGGTGCGCTTCCGGCTCGCCGCCCAGGGCGCCGTCCGCGCCGTCGAGATCGACACCGCCTACCTCAAGGGCAACTCGGCGGGCTGGATCGCCCTCCAGGGCCGCAACGGCGAGAGCGGCGAGTGGTTCGAGGTCATCCCCAGGACCCGGCTCCAGCCCGACACCCCGCACCGCTTCAAGCTGCCCGCCCAGGCCGTCGTCACCCATGTGCGCCTGGACGCCTTCCCGGACGGCGGCGTCGCCCGGATGCGCCTCCACGGCACGCTCACGGAGCAGGGCGCGGCCGACCTGCGCGCCCGGTACGCGGCCCTCGGCGGCTGACCGCCAGGACACGGAGAAGGGGCACCCCCCAGGGGAGGGCGCCCCTTCTCCCGTACGGCCCTACCGGCGGTCTCAGACGGCCGCCGCCGCGTCCGCCGCCCGCGCCCTCAGGGCGCGCTCGACGCCCGCGCGGCACTCCGTCACCAGACGCCGCAGCGCCGGAGCGGGCTTGTGCTCCTCCAGCCACGCGTCCGTCGCGTCCAGGGTCTCCCGGGAGACCTGGAGCGCCGGGTAGAGGCCGACCACGATCTGCTGGATCATCTCGTGGCTGCGGGTCTCCGACACGCCCTTGATCGCCCCGAAGTACTTCGCGGTGTACGGGGCGAGCAGCTCGCGCTGGTCGGACTGGACGAAGCCGCCGATCACCGCCTCCTGCACGGCGTTCGCCAGCTTGTCGTCCTCGACGACCGACGCCCAGGCCTCGGCCTTGGCCTCCTCCGTCGGACGGGCCGCCCGCGCGGTCGCCGCGTGCCGCTCGCCCGCCGCCGTGCGGTCGCGCTCCAGCTCGGCCGCGATCTCCGCCTCGTCGTAGACCCCGGTCGCCGCGAGCCGCTGCACGAACGCCCAGCGCAGCTCGGTGTCCACCGCCAGGCCCTCGATCGTCTCGCGCCCCTCCAGGAGGGCCGCGAGCAGGTCGAGCTGCTGCGGGGTGCGGGCGGTCGCCGCGAAGGCGCGCGCCCACGCCAGCTGGTGGTCGCTCGCCGGCTCGGCCGCGCGCAGGTGCGCGAGCGTCGCCTCGGTCCAGCGGGAGAGCCCGGCCTCGCGCCACTCCGGCGCCGCGTACAGGTCGAGGGCCGCCTTGACCTGGCCCTGGAGCGACTGCACCACGCCGATGTCGGACTCCTTGGCGATGCCCGAGAGCACCAGCTCCAGGTAGTCGCGGGTGGCCAGCTCGCCGTCGCGGGTCATGTCCCAGGCCGAGGCCCAGCACAGCGCGCGCGGCAGCGACTCGGCGAAGTCGCCCAGGTGCGCGGTGACGTTGGCCAGGGACACGTCGTCGAGCCGGACCTTGGCGTACGACAGGTCGTCGTCGTTGAGGAGGACGACCGCCGGGCGCTTCTTGCCGACCAGCTGCGGCACCTCGGTCCGCGCGTCCGCCGCGACGTCCAGCTCCAGGCGGTCGGTGCGCACCAGGCGGCCGGTCTCGTCGAGGTCGTAGAAGCCGATCGCGATCCGGTGCGGACGCAGCACGGCCTCGCCCTTGGCACCGGCGGGCAGCGCCGGGGCCTCCTGGAGGACCGCGAAGGCGGTGACGGTGCCGTCCTCGCCGGTCTCGATCTCCGGGCGGAGGACGTTGATGCCGGCCGTCTCCAGCCACGCCTTCGACCAGGCCGTCAGGTCGCGGCCCGAGGTCTCCTCCAGGGCGCCGAGCAGGTCCGACAGGCGCGTGTTGCCGAAGGCGTGCGCCTTGAAGTACGCCTGCACGCCCTTGAAGAACTCGTCCTGGCCGACGTAGGCGACGAGCTGCTTGAGGACCGAGGCGCCCTTGGCGTACGTGATCCCGTCGAAGTTGACGAGCACGTCCTCCAGGTCGTTGATGTCGGCCATGATCGGGTGCGTGGACGGCAGCTGGTCCTGGCGGTAGGCCCAGGTCTTCTCCGCGTTGGCGAAGGTGGTCCAGGCGTTCGGCCAGCGGGTGCCGGGCACGGCGGCCTGGCAGGCGACCGAGGTGTAGGTGGCGAACGACTCGTTCAGCCACAGGTCGTTCCACCATTCCATGGTGACGAGGTCGCCGAACCACATGTGGGCGAGCTCGTGCAGGATGGTCTCGGCCCGCCGCTCGTACGCCGCGTCCGTCACCTTCGAGCGGAAGACGTACTGGTCGCGGATGGTGACCGCGCCCGCGTTCTCCATCGCGCCCGCGTTGAACTCCGGCACGAACAGCTGGTCGTACTTGGCGAACGGGTAGGCGTACGCGAACTTCTCCTGGAACCAGTCGAAGCCCTGGCGCGTGACGTCGAAGATGTGGTCCGCGTCGAGGAACTCGGCCAGCGACGGACGGCAGTAGATGCCGAGCGGGACGGTCTGCCCGTCCTTCTCGTACGTCGAGTGCACCGAGTGGTACGGGCCGGCGATCAGGGCCGTGATGTAGGTCGAGATCCGGGGGGTCGGCTCGAAGCGCCATACCGTCGCATCGGGGCCCTCCGGCTCCGGCGCCGGCGAGTTCGAGATGACCTTCCACCCGGCCGGGGCCTTCACCGTGAACCGGAAGGTCGCCTTCAGGTCGGGCTGCTCGAAGGAGGCGAACACGCGCCGCGCGTCCGGCACCTCGAACTGGGTGTACAGGTAGGCCTGGTCGTCGACCGGGTCGACGAAGCGGTGCAGGCCCTCACCGGTGTTGGTGTACGCGCAGTCCGCGACGACCTTGAGCTCGTTGCGGCCCTCCCGCAGGTGCCGCAGGGCGATCCGCGAGTCCCGGAAGACGGCGGCGACGTCCAGCGCGTGCCCGTTCAGGACGGCCTCGTGGACGGCGGGGGCGACGAGGTCGATGAAGGTCTCGGCGCCCGCCTCGGCGGAATCGAAGCGGACGGTGGTGACGGACCGGTAGGTGCCGCCCTCCTGCGCACCGGAGAGGTCGAGTTCGACCTCGTACGCGTCCACGGTCAGCAGCGCCGCCCGCTGCCGGGCCTCTTCACGGGTCAGGTTCGTACCAGGCACCCGGTCAACTCCTCTGTTTCATGACGATTGGCCCCATCCTTCCACGGGGCGGCTCAGCGGCGCACGGCGCATTTCCACGGCCCGTCGCCGCCCGGGCCGCCCGGTTCGGAGAAGGGGGCCGACCCGCGCGGACGCGCCGGAGGGGCGGCTCCCGCAACGGGAGACCGCCCCTCCGGTCGTATGCGCCCCGCGGGGTCGTCAGCCCTTGAGCTCGGCCGCGACCAGCTCCGCGATCTGCACGGCGTTCAGCGCCGCGCCCTTGCGCAGGTTGTCGTTGGAGACGAAGAGCGCGAGACCGTTGTCGACGGTCTCGTCCACGCGGATGCGGCCGACGTACGAGGCGTCCCTGCCGGCAGCCTGGAGCGGGGTCGGGATCTCGGAGAGCTCGACGCCCTCGGCGTCCTTCAGCAGCTCGTGGGCGCGCTCGACGCCGATCGGGCGCTCGAAGCGGGCGTTGACCTGGAGGGAGTGGCCGGAGAAGACCGGGACGCGCACACAGGTGCCGGAGACCTTGAGCCCGGGGATCTCCAGGATCTTGCGGGACTCGTTACGGAGCTTCTGCTCCTCGTCGGTCTCGAAGGTGCCGTCGTCGACGATCGAGCCGGCCAGCGGGACCACGTTGAAGGCGATCGGGCGCCGGTAGACGCCGGGCTCGGGGAAGTCGACGGCCCCGCCGTCGTGGGCGAGCGCGGCGGCGCCCTCGGCGACCGCCCTGACCTGCCCGTCCAGCTCGGCCACGCCGGCCACGCCCGAGCCGGAGACGGCCTGGTAGGTGGTGGCGACGAGCGCGACGAGCCCGGCCTCCTCGTGGAGCGGCTTGAGGACCGGCATCGCGGCCATCGTGGTGCAGTTCGGGTTGGCGATGATGCCCTTGGGGCGGTCCTTGACCGCGTGCGGGTTCACCTCGGAGACCACGAGGGGGACCTCGGGATCGCGGCGCCAGGCGGAGGAGTTGTCGATCACGACGGCGCCCTGGGAGGCGACCTTCTCGGCGAGGGCCTTGGAGGTGGCGCCGCCGGCGGAGAAGAGCACGATGTCCAGGCCGGTGTAGTCGGCGGTGGAGGCGTCCTCGACCGTGATGCCGTCCACGACGGTCCCGGCGGAGCGGGCGGAGGCGAAGAGCCGCAGCTCGTCGAGCGGGAACTTCCGCTCGGCCAGGATGGTGCGCATGACTGTGCCGACCTGACCGGTGGCTCCGACGATTCCGACCTTCACGGGGACTCCTCCGTGCTCATGGGGACTGCTCATGGGGACGTGCGGGCGGGGGTGCCGCCCGTCCATCATGCGGGCGGACACGGTCGCCTTGTCCAATCCATTGTCCAAGGTCCGGGACGGAGACGGAGGAGGGGCGGGCGCCGGAACCGGCACCCGCCCCTCCCCGTCACGGGGCGTCACGCGGTGTTACGGGGTGACGGAGCCGATCAGGACGCTGCCGGTGCCCGCGACGGTGCCGCGGGCGTTGACCAGCTGCACCTCGCCGAAGAACTGGCGTCCCTCGGGAGCGGCGCCGGCGACGACGACCTCGGCCGTCACCGTGGCGGACCCGCCGTTGGGCAGGGCGGCCGGCTTCGAGCCGTCGACCTTCACGGTGCCGAGCGCGGACGAGTAGTACACGTCCTTGTAGTCGTACGTGGTGCCGCCCGCGGCCTGGACCGAGTAGCCGTCGACCACGACGGTGTACGTGCCCGCGGCCGGCTTCACCAGGGAGACGGCCTCCTCCGAGTCGCCGTCGGCGGCCTGCGCGACCTGCTTGCCGTCGAGCAGCACGGTCAGGTCGAGGTCGGCGGCCCGGTCGGAGGTGTTGCCGATGCCGATGTCGAGCCGCTCGACGCCCTCGCCGATGGTGACGGTCCGGGTGTGCGTCTCGTGGTGCCGGATGGTCGGCGTCTCGGTCTTCTGCGAGCCGAGGGAGCCGCCCTTGAGGGTGCCCTCGATGCCCGCGAAGCGGTTGGTGACCTTCCACTGGACGGGGGCCGGGGTGCCGACCTTCGCCTCCGGGACGGTCTGGACGGCCGGGTCGAAGTCGACGCCGAGCGCCGAGACGCCCAGGGTGTACGGGTTGTCCAGGTCCGGCGACGTGCGGCGGGCCTCGACCTCGACCTCCCAGACGCCCGGCGTCGGGTTCGGGTAGGAGCGCAGGTCGGGGCGGCAGGTGTTGGCCGGGTTGTAGTGCGGGTAGCAGCCCGTGGTCGCGGTCGGGTCGACGGGGACGCCGACCGGGTGGATCGCGATGAAGCGGGTCTGGCTCTTCGCCTTCAGACCGGACAGCGAGACCTCCAGTGTCTTGGCGCCCTGCGGCACGGTGACGAAGTGGGAGGTGGTGCTGTTGCGCTGCACGGAGCCCTGGGCGGTGTACGTGTAGCCCGGGGCGGCCAGGTCGCTCGCGACGACCGAGGTGGCGAGGATCTGCTTGTCGACGCCCTCGGTGCGCTCGTCGTCGGCCTCCAGGATGACGCTGTGCACGCCGGCGGAGGACGCCTTGGCCTGGAGCTTGACGGTGACCGGCTTGTTCAGCGGCAGGTAGATGCGGTCGTCGCTGACGATGCGGAAGGTGCCGTCGTTGTACTTGAGGTCCAGGTCGTGCCGGACCGGGCGGTCCGGGCCGCTGGTGCGCGTGACGGTGACGTCGTAGACCCGCTTCTGGCCGACCTTCAGGTCGCCCTCGCGGTCGTACACGCCGGTGCCGGTGCGCGGGGCCGGGAAGATCAGGGTGTCGACCGGGGCCTGCACCGTGTAGTCGTGCGCGGTCGCGCCGTCCTTGATGGACTCCCAGGCCTCTTCGACGTCGATGAGGCCGGCGCCCTGCTCGTGCGCGGCGACACCGGGGATGCGCTGCGCGGTGGAGATCAGCGCGGTGCGCAGGGTCAGCGGGGAGAGCGCGATGCCCCGCTGCTTGGCGGCCGAGAGCAGCAGCGCGCTCGCGCCCGCCGCCTGCGGCGAGGACATCGAGGTGCCGTTGAGCATGCCGTAGCCGGCGGGCAGCGCGTAGCCCGACTCGGCGAGACCGGCGCCCGGCAGCCAGGTCGGGATGGTGTTCACGGCCGAGCCGGGGGCGGTGATCGTCGGGGTGAGGCCGCCGTCCTCGCGCGGGCCGCGGGAGGAGAAGGGGAACATGGCGTACTTCTTGGCGACGGCCGAGCCGTAGTTGGCGGCCCAGGTGTCCTTGGAGACGGCCGCGCCGACCGAGAGGACCTTGTCGGCCAGGCCGGGGTCGCCGATCGTGTTGATGCCGGGGCCCGAGTTGCCGGCCGAGATGACCAGCTGGACGCCGTACTGGTCGATCAGGCGGGTGTAGAGGCGGGCGCGGACGTTGTCGCCGTCGTTCTGCTGCGGCAGGCCGCCGATCGACATGTTGACGATGTCGACGCCGCGGTTGACGACGAGGTCCGTCATGCCCTCGGTGAGGGCGGTGTTGGTGCAGCCGCCGGTCCAGGTGCACGCGCGCGAGGAGACGATCTTCGCGCCGGGGGCCGCGCCGTTCATCCGGCCGCCGAAGAGGCCGTGGGCGGCGGTGATGCCGGCGACGTGGGTGCCGTGCGAGGACTCCACGAGGCCGATGTTGACGAAGTCGGCCTTCTTGCCGACCCAGGTGCCGCCGGCCGGGTCCATCGGGACGTCCTTGCGGATCTCCACGACGAACGGGGTCTTCTCGACGACCTCGGTGGCCGGGTTGTCGGTACCGAAGTAGCCGATCTGGAACCCGTCCTTGTACGGCTTCATCGGCGCGTTGTCCGTGAAGTCGTTGTTCTGGTCGGTGTCCACGCGGACGGTTCCGGCGGCCGGGTCGTACAGCAGGCCGAAGACGTCGGTGGTGTCGCCGTCCCGGTTGATGTCGCCGGCCGGGTCGCCGCCCGCGGTGATCGACTCGGTGAAGCGGCTGAACTGGTACGAGCCCTCCGGGGCCTTCCAGCTCTGCGCGGAGGAGGTGAAGACGGGGCCGGAGACCGGGGTGATCTGGGGGCGCCAGGTGGCGTCGCCCTCGGTCAGCGGGTCCGTGGCGGTGACCCAGTCGACGATCTTGCGCTCGCCGGTGGTGGTCCTCTGCAGGGCCGGGTGGGCGAGGTCGACGCCGGAGTCCAGGACGCCGATGGTCACGCCGCGGCCGTCGGCCCGGGGGTGGCTCTCGACGAAGTCGACCGCACCCGTCTCGTGGGACGGGTTGTACGGGTTCTTCGCCGGGGTCTTCCGGCTGGGCGCCGGGTACGTCTTCTTGACGGTGGTCCCCTCGACGGGGCCCGTCGCGCCGCCCGTGTCCGGACGCGGGTCGTCCAGCGGGATCTCGGCCTGGAGGTCGACGGCCTGGACCGAGGAGAGCTCGGTGGCGGCCCGGATGGCGGCCTCGGCCTTGGCGGTCGGCAGGGTGGCGCGGACGTAGCCGAGCTCGTCCTGCCGCTTGCCGACCGAGGCGCCGGCGACGGCGTCCAGCTGGGCGGCGACCTGCTCGGTGGCGCCGGGGGCGGTGGCGACGAGGACGGTGACGTTCTTCTCGCCGGTCGCCTGGGCCTCGGTGAGGCGCTGGGCGTCGACGGCGCCGAGCTTGTCGGCGGAGTCCGACGCCTTGACCGGGGGAGTGGTCCCGGGGTCGTCGGAGGCGAACGCGGGCACGGTGCCGGTCGCGACGAGCGCGGCGACGAGACCGGCGGCGGCCGCGACGCGCGCCGCCCGTCTCCGCCCGGGCGCCGAGGACCGGGTTATGGGACCCGGAGTCTGGGGGGTGGCCATGTACATCCCTGTCTGTGAAGGAGAGGGTCCGGATATCGGTTCCGGATGACCGCTCAGCCTTTCGTAAATGACAGGGTTTTGGGGAGAGTTGACAGGGAGAAGGTGTGCGTCATGGCGTGAACCCGCCAGTGCGCCCGATGTGCCACGGGGGATGAACCGGCCCCAACCGGGGCGTCACGCCCCCTTGGAGCGGGCGTGGTGCCGGGAGGCCTTGGCCCGGTTGCCGCAGACCGCCATCGAGCACCAGCGGCGGGTGCCGTTCCGCGAGGTGTCGAAGAAGTGCAGGATGCACGCCTCGTGGGCGCAGGCCCGGATCCGGTCGGGCGCGGTGCGCAGCAGGTCGAGGTAGTCGCGGGCGGCGGTCCAGCCCGGTCCCCGTGCCGGGTCCGCGAACTCGGGCTCCTCGCCGGGGCCCTCGGCGGTGAGCGTCGCCCGGATGCGGCCGTGGCCGAGGACGGCGTCGACGCGGGCGGTGGCGGCGGGGTCGCCGGGGTGGTCCACGAGCGCGGCGAGCGCGTCCCGGGCGGCGAGGGTGTGGCGCAGGGTGGCGGCGTCGGCGGCGAACCGCCCCTCCAGGCCGTTGGCGGCGAGCCAGACGGCGAGCCCGTCGACGCCGGTGAGCAGGTCGCGGCGGACGCCCTCCTCGATCCAGCGGGTGTTGAGCAGGTCGAGGGAGACGGGTTCGCCGGTGAGCGGCCGGGGGTCGACGGCGGTCATGGGCGGACACCTTCCTCGATTTCCTCGCGTGCTAACCCCTCAAGAGTACGTGAGCGGTTGACGCTCGCTCCTTCTAACCTCTAAAGTCGAATTAGAGGGTTACCCCAGCCGGGGCGGCCCCCACGGGAGGGAACCGTCATGTCCGCGATCGGCACGCTCACCACGCACCACGTCGCCGTCAACGTCACCGACCTGGAGCGCTCGCTCGCCTTCTACGCCGACGTGCTCGGCTTCGAGGTCATCGGGAGGAGCGCGGAGGGAGAGCCGGAGAGGGAGGAGTACGCCTTCCTCGGCAGGGACGGGCGCCTGGTGATCGCCCTCTGGCAGCAGGCCGAGGGCCCCTACGAGCCCGGCCGCCCCGGCCTGCACCACCTCGCCTTCGAGGCCGAGTCCATCGACCACGTCCGCGCCGCCGAGGCCGCGCTCACCGCGCGCGGCACCACCTTCGCGTACGAGGGCGTCGTGGCCCACCGGGAGGGCGCGGCCTCCGGCGGCATCTTCTTCCACGACCCCGACGGCACCCGCCTGGAGATCTCCGTCCCGAAGGGCGCCGAAACGGCCCCGGCCCCCTCGACCGGGGCCCCCGCCTGCGGCTTCTTCTAGATCCCTGCTTCCGGATCCCGTCCGAGAGACCGCCAGGAGGAACCCGTGGACGCCTACCACCCCGGATCGCTCGCCGTGCAGGAACGCGTCGGCGTCCGTGACCTCGCCGAGCACGTGGGCCGCTCCGTCGGCCCCGGCATCCGCCCGGTCGCCGCCGCCTTCCTGGAGGCGCAGCCGATGCTGGTGATCGGCGCGGCGGACGCCGGCGGGCAGGTCTGGGCGAGCCTGCTCACCGGCCCGCCCGGCTTCGCCCGCGCCACCGGCCCGCACACCGTCTCCGTCGCGGGCGGCGTCCCCGCCCGCGACCCGCTCGCCGGCGCGATCGTCCCGGCCGGCACCCCCGTCGGCACGATCGCCCTTGATCCCCGCACCCGCCGCCGCATGCGCCTCAACGGCACCGCCCGGCCCGGCCCCCGCGGCCTCACCGTCG
Organism: Streptomyces bikiniensis; assembly: GCF_000716625.1. Lineage (NCBI taxonomy): Bacteria > Bacillati > Actinomycetota > Actinomycetes > Kitasatosporales > Streptomycetaceae > Streptomyces > Streptomyces bikiniensis. The sequence goes on from NZ_JNXJ01000017.1 coordinate 89,408, forward strand.
ACGCGGACCAGGTCTTCTCCAACTGCCCCAAGTACCTCCAGAAGAGACAGTGGTACGGCTCCGGGCCCGCGGGCCCCGGAACCGGCACCCCGCACCACGGCACGGCGCTCACCCCCGCCCAGGCGGCCCGCGTCCGGGCGGCGGACACCTTCTTCGTGGCCACCGCCGCCCCCGACGGCGCCGACGCGAGCCACCGGGGCGGCAACCCCGGCTTCGTCCGGGTCGACGGGCCCCGGGAGCTGAGCTGGCGGGACTACCCGGGCAACGCGATGTTCCTGACCCTGGGCAACCTGGAGTCGGACGGCCGCGCCGGACTGCTCCTCCTGGACTGGGAGACCGGGACGACCCTCCAGCTCACCGGCCGCGCGCACGCCGAGTACGGCCCCGACGCACGCGTGGTCCGCTTCCGCGCCGACCGCGTGGTGGAGACGCCGGGCGCCAGCCCCCTGCGCTGGTCGGCCCCGGAGTACTCACCGGCCAACCCGACCGCACCCTGACGACGGACCTCCACGCGTGCGGGCCCACCGGCCCACCGGCCCGCGGGCCCGCACGCGCGGCAGCTGTTCCCGCAGTCCCCACCGACGACCCCGACGACCCCGAGGACCCCGTGCCCACCACCCCGGCCGCAAAGGCCCCCGAAGTCCCCGAAGTCCCCGAAGTCCCCGAAGCCCTTCGGCCTTCCGCCGCGCCGGCGGCATCCGCACCCCGCCCCCGGCCGCCCGCCCGGCCCCGCCCCCGCGTCCTCCTCGGTGCCACCGCCGCCGCGGTCGCCGTGCTGCTCCTCCTGGTCGCGGTGGGCACCCTCCTGCGCCAGCCCCTGCTGATCCCGCCGCTCGCCGCGAGCGCCGCGCTCGTGGCGGGCGCCCCCGACCTGCCGCTCTCCCAGCCCCGCTCGGTCGTCGGCGGCCAACTCCTCTCCGCCCTCACCGGGTTCGCGGTCCTGGCCGCGGCCGGTCCGGGACCGTGGGGCGCCGCCGTCGCGGGCGGCCTCGCCCTCGGCGTGATGGCCCTCGCCCGCGCCCCGCACTCGCCCGCCGCCGCCACGGCCGTCGTCGTCGCCCTCCAGTCCCCGCCCTTCTGGCCGTTTCTCGGCCTTCTCGCCCTCGCCTGCCTCCTCCTGGTCGCCGCCGGCCTCGCGGCCGCTCCCGCGACGGGGCGGACGTACCCCACGTACTGGATCTAACCTCGGCGCATGAAGAAGGAGTTGAGGGTGTCGGCCTACGCCGTGTGCGTCCGGGACGACGAGATCCTGCTCGCCCGCTGGGTGGCGGGCGACGGCAGCAGGCTGTGGACCCTGCCGGGCGGCGGCATGGACCACGGCGAGGAGCCCACGCGGACCATGGTCCGGGAGGTCGAGGAGGAGACCGGGTACACCGCCGAACCCGTCGCCCTCCTCGGCGTCGACTCCGTCCGGCGCTCCTGGCCGCGCCGCTTCGCCGGACCCGGCGACTTCCAGGGCCTCGGCATCGTCTACGAGGCCCGGATCACCGGCGGCGAGCTGCGCGCCGAGACCGGCGGCTCCACCGACCTGGCCGCCTGGCACCCCCTCTCCGCCGTCCCCGGCCTGCCCCGCGTCGGACTCGTCGACGTCGGCCTCGACCTGTGGCGCGAGCGGCCCCCGACCGGCCGTTCCCGGCTGAGCGTGCCGCTCGACCCCACCCTCCCGCCGAACGGATGAAAGCGGCTGAGAACGACTGGAAACTGCTCGGCTCACCGAACCGCTCAACCCTCCCGGCACCCCGGCGGGTCCTGCCCGCCGACCGGGGCACACGCCGCGCGGCGCCCCAGGGGGGTCCGCATACCGGCCGTCCGCACCACCCGTGCCGTCCGCACCACCCGTACCGCCGTCGCCGTCCCGCAGGCCGAGTTCCGCGGCACCGTGCCTGATACCCAGGACATCACCGGGGCAGGACGACGACGTACGCGGCGGGATGCCGGTCCGGCGCGGCCATCAGGGCCGTACGGACCACGGCGGCCTGCTGCTCCCTCGCCTCGCGCAGCTTGCGCGGGGTGAGGTGGACCACCGTGATGCCGAGCCGCTCCAGGTGCTCGCGCTTGCGGGCGTGCTCGGACCACAGCTCGTCGTCGTCCTGCCGGGGCGCCCGGGTGTCCAGCTCGACGGCCACCGCCTGGTCGGGCCAATAGGCGTCCACCCCGCCCAGGTGCGGACCGCCCGGCAGCCGCAGGTCCACGTTCCACAGCGGGTCCGGAAGCCCGAACTCCCGCACCAGCTCGTACAGCCGCTCCTCGGAGAGCGAGCGCCCCTCGGTGAGCACCGCGTCCACCGCGTCCACCACGTGCGGCCGGGAGAGCAGCCGGGCCCGGCTCAGCTCCCGTACGACCGCGGCCGGCTCGCAGTGGCCGCCGCGCACCGCCTCGGTGAGCAGCGCGCGGACCTCCTCCGCCGCCGGGAGGCCCGACACCGCGTCGGCGACGGCGCGGGCGACCGGGGCGACGGGGACGCCCGTGAGCTGGACCGGCTCCGGCGCCTCCGGGGCGCGCACCACCCGCACCCAGCCGGTCGACCGCAGCCGTCGGGTGCGCGGCACCAGGACGTCGATGCGCTCCAGGGCGGTGAGCGGGGGAGCGGACGAGAAGCGGTGCAGGGTCAGGGCGGCGAGCCCGGTGATCATCGCCTCCGGCCCCTGCTGCGGCAGGGTTTCGGGCCGGCGGGCGTAGAGGAGCGCGGCGTGCAGCCGGTCCTCGCTGGTGGGCGGCCCCGGCTGGAGCAGGAAGACACCGGGCAGCAACTGCTGCCAGCCACCGGGCCGGCACCGCGCGGCGACGTCGGCGGCGGGCACGCCCTGCGCCCTCAACTGGGCGGAGCTGGCGAGACGTCGGGTGCGACCGGTGCGGGAGGAGAGGGGGAGGGGGCGGGGGGTGAGGGGGGCGTTGTGGTTCATGCCGGGGGTCTTCCGCTTCCGAAGGCTCCCCTAACCCCTGTTACACGCTCGTCGACAATTGGGGACAAGCTCGCCCTAAAGTACGCGCGTTCGAATGCCGATGAGACGCCCCCCTGCGCACACGACGACGGGGGCCCCGGGCCGAAGCCCGTGACCCCCGTCGCGTCGGTCGCCCGTCACTCCGCCGCGCGGTCGCACTCCTGGGCGCGCAGGGCCCGCGCCAGGTCGTCGCGGGACTCCAGGACCAGGCGCCGCAGGGCCGGGGCGGAGGACTCGTGGGAGGTCAGCCAGGCGTCCGTGGCGGCCAGGGTCGCCGGGTCGTCCTGGAGCCCCGGGAAGAGCCCCCGGACCACGTCCATGCCGATCTGGATCGACCGCTCGGCCCACAGGCGCTCGATCGCCGCGAAGTACTTCTCCGCGTACGGGGCGATCAGCTCGCGCTGCGAGGGCTGGACGAAGCCCGCGATCGTCGCCTCGACCAGCGCGTTCGACAGGGCGTCCGACTCGACGACCTGCGCCCAGGCCTGTGCCTTGACCGCCGCCGAGGGGCGCGAGGCGAGCAGCCGCACCTGGTGGCGCTTGCCCGTCGCCGTGTCGTCCCGGGCCAGCTCCTCGCCGATCCGGGCCTCGTCCGCCCGCCCGTGCACGGCGAGCGGCGAGAGCAGCGCCCAGCGCAGCTCCTGGTCGACGTCCAGGCCGTCGATCCGCGCCGTGCCGTCGAGCAGCCCCTCCAGGAGCTGGAGGTCGGCGTCGGTGGAGGCCGCCGCCGCGAAGAACCGCGCCCAGGTCAGCTGGTGCTCGCTGCCCGGCTCCGCCGCCCGCAGCTCGCGCAGCCCGCCCTCGGCGAGCAGCCGGCCGCCCTCCTCGCGCCACTCCGGGTCCGCGTACAGGGTGACGGCCGACTTCGTCCAGGCGTGCACCATCTGGAGGACGCCGATCTCCGTCTCGCGGCCCGCGAAGGCCAGCACGACGGCGACGAAGTCCCGGGCGGGCACCAGCCCGTCGCGGGTCAGGTTCCACAGTGCCGACCAGCACAGGGCGCGGGCCAGCGGGTCGGTGACGTCGCCCAGGTGCTCCCGCAGGGTGGCGAGGGAGCCCTCGTCGAAGCGCATCTTGCAGTAGGTGAGGTCGTCGTCGTTGACGAGCACGAGGTCGGGCCGCGCCTCGCCCGCGAGGTCGGCCACGACCGTGCGCGCGCCGGTGACGTCCGCCTCGGCCCGCGCGTACCGGATGAGCGCGCCGTCCGCGTCCAGCCGGTAGAGGCCCACGGCCGTCCGGTGCGGGCGCAGCTCGTCGCCCTCCTGGAGGACGGCCAGCTCGGTGATCCGGCCCTCGGCGTCGTAGGTGACGTCCGGCGCCAGGACGTTGACGCCGGAGGTCTGCAGCCAGGACTTCGCCCACGCCTTCATGTCGCGTCCGGAGGTCTCCTCCAGGATCGTGAGCAGGTCGTTCAGGCGCGTGTTCCCGTACGCGTGGCGCTTGAAGTAGCGGCGCGCCCCCTCCAGGAACGCGTCCCGCCCGGCGTACGCCACGAGCTGCTTGAGCACCGAGGCGCCCTTGGCGTACGTGATGCCGTCGAAGTTCAGCTTGGCGTCCTCCAGGTCACGGATGTCGGCCGTGATCGGGTGGGTGGACGGCAGCTGGTCGGCGCGGTACGCCCAGGACTTGCGGTTGTTGGCGAAGGTCACCCAGCTGTTCGTGAAGCGGGTCGCCTCGGCGTTCACGAAGGAGCCCATGAAGTCCGCGAAGGACTCCTTCAGCCACAGGTCGTCCCACCAGACCATGGTGACCAGGTCGCCGAACCACATGTGCGCCATCTCGTGCAGCACGACGTTGGCCCGCGCCTCGTACGAGGCCTGCGTGACCTTGCCCCGGAAGACGTACTCCTCGCGGAAGGTCACCATGCCCGGGTTCTCCATCGCGCCGAGGTTGTACTCGGGGACGAAGGCCTGGTCGTACTTCCCGAAGGGGTACGGGAAGTCGAAGTTGTCGTGGAAGAAGTCGAAGCCCTGCTTGGTGACCAGGAAGACGTCGTCCGCGTCGAAGTGCTTCGCGAGCCCCTTGCGGCACATCGCCCCGAGCGGGATCTCCAGGTCCCCGCGCCGGTAGGTGTCGGTCACGTGGTGGTACGGGCCGGCGACCACGCAGGTGATGTACGTGGAGATCGGCGCCGTCTCCGCGAACCGCCACACGCCCCCGGCGTCGCGCTCCCCGGCGCCGTTCGACCAGACCGTCCACTCCTCCGGCGCGGTCACCGAGAAGCGGTACGGCGCCTTCAGGTCGGGCTGCTCGAAGTTGGCGTACACCCGGCGGGCGTCGGCCGGCTCGTACTGCGTGTAGAGGTAGACCTCGCCGTCCTCCGGGTCGACGAAGCGGTGCATGCCCTCGCCGGTCCGGCTGTAGGCGCACCGCGCGTCCACGACGAGCGTGTTCTCGTCCTCCAGGCCGTCGAGCGCGATCCGCGCGCCGTCGAAGACCTCCGCCGGGTCCAGGGACCGCCCGTTCAGGGTCACCGCGGTCACGGAGGGGGCGATCAGGTCCGCGAAGGTGCTCGTGCCCGTCCCCGTGCGGCGGAAGCGGATCGTCGTCACCGAGCGGAAGGTGCGCACCGCCTCGTCGGACTCGCCGACCGCCGAGCGCAGGTCGAGTTCGACCTCGTACCCGTCGACGGACAGCAGCGCCGCCCGCTCGCGGGCCTCGTCGCGGGACAGATTCTCACCGGGCACGGTCACTCCTTCGTGGCACGTTCGAAACAGCACCGATCCTCCCATGTGCCCCTGTCGCCCGGCGCACGGGAATGCCCTTCCGGGTGCGTGGCGTTCTTCCCCACTGGCGCACCACCTTTTTCCCGCGGCCGTACCGAGGAGTGACATGTCCGAGAGCAGGACCACCGCAGACTTCTACTTCGACCCGCTGTGCCCCTGGGCCTGGATGACCTCCCGCTGGATGCTCGAAGTGGAGAAGGTGCGCCCGGTCGACGTGCGGTGGAAGGTGATGAGCCTCGCCGTGCTCAACGAGAACCGGCTCGACGAGCTCCCGGAGGAGTACCGGGAGATGCTGGAGACCAAGGCCTGGGGCCCGGTCCGGGTCGTCGTCGCCGCGCGTGAGCTGCACGGCGACGAGGTCGTCGGCAAGCTCTACACCGCGCTCGGCACCCGCTTCCACAACAACGGCGAGGGCCCGACCCGCGAGGCGATCGCCGGCGCCCTGAAGGACGTCGGCCTGCCCGAGGACCTGGTGGAGTACGCCGACAAGGACACGTACGACACCGAGCTGCGCGCCTCCCACAAGGAGGGCATCGACAAGGTCGGCCAGGACGTCGGCACCCCGGTCGTCGCGGTGCCGGGCCCGGACGGCGACGAGGTCGCCTTCTTCGGCCCCGTGGTCACCCCGACCCCGCGCGGCGAGGCGGCGGCCCGGCTGTGGGACGGCACGCTGCTCGTGGCGTCGACGCCGGGCTTCTACGAGATCAAGCGCACCCGCACGGCGGCGCCGAGCTTCGAGTAGCCGTCGCGTTCCCCGGGCACAGAAGAACCCCCGCGATTCACGTCATCGCGGGGGTTCTTCCTCATTCCGCCTGCAAGTGAAGGTTGAGAAGACGATCACGAGCAGGACGAGGGGGGCCGTCGGTCAGGACGGGCTCAGAAGGAGATCAGCGGCACCGAGGCCTTGGCGGCGTGGTAGCGCTTGTTCACGTCCTGCCAGTTGACGACCTGCCACATGGCCTCGATGAAGTCGACCTTCTGGTTCTTGTACTGCAGGTAGAAGGCGTGCTCCCAGGCGTCGAAGACCAGGATCGGGACCGAGCCCTGGCCGACGTTGCCCTGGTGGTCGTAGACCTGCTCGACGATGAGCCGGCCGCTGATCGGCTCGTACGCGAGGACGCCCCAGCCGGAGCCCTGGGTGGTCGCGGAGGCCTTGGTCAGCTGGGCCTTGAACTTCGCGAAGGAGCCGAAGGACTCGGTGATCGCGTCCGCGAGGTCACCGACGCCGTCGGCGGCCAGCGGCTCGCCGCCGCCCCCGTCCTTCGGGCTGTTCATGTTGTTCCAGTAGATGGAGTGGAGGATGTGGCCGGAGAGGTGGAACGCGAGGTTCTTCTCCAGCCCGTTGATCGAACCCCACTGGTCCTTGTCGCGGGCTTCCTCCAGCTGCTCCAGGGTGTCGTTCGCGCCCTTGACGTAAGCCGCGTGGTGCTTGTCGTGGTGCAGCTCGATGATCTGCGGATTGATCACCGGCTCCAGCGCCGCGTAGTCGTACGGCAGCTCGGGAAGTGTGTAGATCGGCATGTGCCCGGCCCTTCGACTGCTCCTGCTTGTTGCAACCTGTATGCAGGTGCAGGCTAACAGCAGGTGCGTCGGGTAGTTGATCAGCCCTTCGTCCTAGGTCTCGTGTCCGGGCATGGAGAAACCCCCGGACCGGGCGCGGTCCGGGGGTTTCCCGCGGGTGCGGGACGGGGTCAGGAAGTACGGCTCCGTGCCGCCTTCTGGCGTACGAGGCCGACGGCGGCGAGCAGCAGGGTCAGGCCGCCCGTCCAGTACAGCTGCGTACGGGTGTCCTCCTCGCGGGCCATCAGGACGAAGACCACCGCCATGCCGGCCAGCGCCACCCACGTCAGGAACGGGAAGGCCCACATCCGCACGACCAGCTTCTCGGGCGCCTCGCGCTCGGTGCGGCGGCGCAGCACCAGCTGGGAGGCGGCGATGAAGAACCAGACGACCAGGATGATCGCGCCGATGGTGTTGAGCAGCCAGACGAAGATGTCGTCCGGGCGCCAGTAGCTCAGCAGCACGCAGCCGAAGCCGAAGACGGAGGAGGCGAGCACGGCCGGGCGGGGGACGCCGCCGGAGGTGCGGCCGAGCGCCTTCGGGCCCTGGCCGCGCGCGACCAGCGAGCCGGCCATGCGGGAGGCGCCGTAGATGTTGGCGTTCATCGCCGAGAGCAGGGCGACGAGCACGACCACGTTCATGATCTGGCCGGCGCCCGGGATGCCCAGGTGGTCGAGGGTGGCGACGTACGGGCCCTTCTCGACGACCGCCGGGTCGTCCCACGGCACCAGGGTGACGATGACCGCCATGGAGCCGATGTAGAAGAGCGCGATCCGCCACATGGCCGTACGGACCGCCTTGGCGACGCCCTGCACCGGGTGCTCCGACTCGGCCGCCGCGATGGTGACCGTCTCCAGGCCGCCGTACGCGAAGACCGAGGCGAGCAGGCCCACGATCAGGCCCTCGGAGCCGTGCGGGAAGAAGCCGCCGTCACCGGTGAGGTTGGCGGTGCCGGGGGCGTCCGCGCCGGGCAGCAGACCGGTGATCGCCAGGACGCCGATGCCCAGGAAGAGGACGATCGCGCCGACCTTGAGCGCGGCGAACCAGAACTCGAACTCGCCGAAGTTCTTCACGGCCGCCAGGTTGGTGGCGCAGAAGACCACCATGAAGAGCGCGACCCAGGCCCACTCGGGGCTGCCGGGGAACCAGCCGGTCATGATCTTCGCCGCGCCGATGCCCTCCAGGCCGACGGCGACGCAGAGCAGGAACCAGAAGGCCCAGCCCGAGGTGAAGCCCGCCCAGGAGCCGAAGGCGCGCTCGGCGTGGACGGAGAAGGAGCCCGAGGCCGGGTTCGCGGCGGACATCTCGCCGAGCATCCGCATCACCAGCATCACGAGGATGCCGGAGAGGGAGTAGGCGATGACGATGGAGGGGCCGGCGGCGGCGATGCCGGCGCCGGAGCCGACGAAGAGACCGGCGCCGATGACGCCGCCGAGGGCGATCATCGAGAGGTGGCGCTGCTTGAGGCCGTGGGAGAGCCCCTCGGCGGGGGCCGCGCCGTCGTCCTCGCGGTCGACGGAAGCGGGCACGGTGGTCCGGGACATGGGCCGCCCTGTTCACTGGCTGGGACGGGGGAACGGGCCACAGTCTGGGCGGGCACACCGCTGAGAGGGAACAGACGTCCGCTATACGAGCACGGGGTTCACACAAGGTGAAGAGTCGGTTCCGTTTCGTGGGCGGTTTCGTGGGCGGTCCTCACGCGCCCCGGGCCCGCCGCGTACGCCCCTCGGCCCCGCTCCCCTCAGCCCCTGCCCGCCCGCAGCTCCCGCACCCACGCCACGAGCAGCACCGCTCCGGTCGCCCCCGCCGACCACAGCACCTGCGGCCGCGCGCCCTCGTCGTACAGCATCAGGACGAGCACCGCGCCCATCGCCGCGAGCGCCACCCACGTCAGCCAGGGGAAGCCCCACATGCGCAGGGTCAGCGTCTCGGGCGCCTCCCGCTCGATCCGGCGCCGCAGCCGCAGCTCCGAGACCGCGATCAGGCCCCACACGAAGAGCAGCACCGCGCCGACCGCGTTGAGCATGTAGAGGAAGACGGAGTCCGGCCACTTCAGATTGAGCAGGACGGAGACGAAGCCGAAGGCCACCGAGGCGAGCACCGCCCGGCGCGGCACCCCTCCGCCCGAGACCTTCAGGAGCCCCCGCGGCGCCTCCCCGCGTTCGGCGAGCGAGAACACCATCCGCGAGGAGCCGTACAGGTTCGCGTTGAGCGCCGAGAGCAGCGCCACGAACACCACCACGTTCATGATCTGGCCCGCCGCCGGGACCCCGATCGCGTCCAGGACCGCCACGTACGGCGACTCGCCCGGCTCCATCGACGTCCAGGGCAGCAGGGTCACGATCACCAGCATCGAGCCCACGTAGAAGAGCAGGATCCGCCACACGGCGCTGCGCACCGCCCGCGCCACGTTCCGCGCCGGGTCGTCCGACTCGGCCGCCGCGATCGTGACGACCTCCAGGCCGCCGAAGGCGAAGACGACGGCGAGCACCCCCGACACCACCCCGGACCAGCCGTTGGGCAGGAAGCCGCCCTGCCCGGTGAGGTTCGCGAGCCCGACCGGGTCGGTGTCCGGGAGCCAGCCGGCGATCGCGAGGACGCCCAGGACCAGGAAGAGGACGATCGCGCCGACCTTGAGGGCGGCGAACCAGAACTCGAACTCGCCGAAGTTCTTCACCGCCGCCAGGTTGGCGACCGTGAACACCACCATGAAGACCAGGACCCAGCCCCACTGCGGGACCCCCGGCACCCAGCCGTGCGCGATCCGGGCCGCGCCCGTCGCCTCCACCGCGAGGACCACGACGAGCAGGAACCAGTACAGCCAGCCCACCGAGAAGCCCGCCCAGCGGCCCAGCGCCCGCTCCGCGTGCACCGAGAAGGCGCCCGACGCGGGCATCGCCGCCGACATCTCGCCCAGCATCCGCATCACCAGCATCGCGAGCGCGCCCGCGATCAGGTACGAGAGCACGATGGCCGGCCCGGCGACGGCGACGCCGGCCCCCGAGCCCATGAAGAGCCCCGCGCCGATCACCCCGCCGAGTCCCAGCATCGTCAGGTGACGCTGTTTCAGACCGTGGGAGAGGGGCTCCGGTTCGGTGAGCGGAGAGGGCGGCGGGGCGTCGGGCATGGTGAGGGGCTCGTGCTCTCGGGAGGCGGTGCTGGAGACGGTGCTTTATGGAGACTCCACAGTCTCTCCGCTGACCTCCCTCCGACGCAAAAGGGGCGTCTCCCAGCGAGTTACCAGTGACAAGGGTCACGTGGCGCGCGGCGGGAAAACCGTCCTTTGTCGAAACCCCATGAAGTGGTCGGCCTCTGCTTTGTCAGCCGCTGACGGTGATCGAACGTTCACTCCTGGCATAGCGTCAACCTGTCCGTCCACCCTCACCCCCGCGGAGTACCGATGAGCACCGCCGCCGCCCCCGTCCGCTCCCTCCGGCCGGGCATCGTCCTCGCCGACCTCATCCCGGCGAGCCGCGCCCGCGACCTCGCCCTCGTCGTCGGCGGCGCCGCCCTCACCGGTCTCGCCGCGCAGCTCTCGGTGCCGGTCCCCGGCTCCCCGGTCCCGGTCTCCGGCCAGACCTTCGCCGCCCTGCTCGTCGGCACCGCCCTCGGCGCCCGCCGCGGCTTCCTCTCCCTCGCGCTGTACGCGGTGGTCGGCATGGCGGGCGTGCCCTGGTTCGCGCAGGGCACCTCGGGCTACGGGATGCCGTCCTTCGGCTACGTCCTCGGCATGCTCCTGGCCGCCACCGTCGTCGGCGCCCTCGCCCGCCGCGGCGCCGACCGCTCGGTGCTCCGCACGGCCGGCGCGATGGCCCTCGGCTCCGCGCTCGTCTACGCGGTCGGCGTGCCCTACCTGGCCCTCGCCACCGGCATGACCCTCGGCCAGGCCGTCTCCGCCGGCCTCGTCCCGTTCCTCATCGGCGACGCCCTCAAGGCCGCCCTCGCGATGGGCGCCCTCCCGGCCGCCTGGAAGCTCGCGGGCCGCAGGGGCTGAACCCCGTACGGCACGCGGAAGGGCCCCGGCGGAGTGCGCCGGGGCCCTTCCGCGTACGCACGCACGCGTGCACGGCTCACACGTGGGCGAAGTACCGGTCCATCCAGCGCAGAGGCACGGCCTCCTCGTCCTCTTCCTCGTCCCCCTCGGAGGGGGCGAGGAACGGCGAATCCTCGTCGAGGGTCTCCAGGAACGCGGCGAACGCCTTGTCCCCGTAGAGGTCCACGGCCCCGTCGCACTCCTCCTGGAGCAGTTCGACGGGCACGTGGACGCAGTCCAGGGCGGCGCAGACCCCGTCGAGCCGGTCGAGGACCTCCGCGCCGGGCGTCTCCTCGCGGGCCGGCGCGGGGCCGACGAGGGGCCAGGCGGCGACGAAGGGCCCGTAGTTGCTCATCGGCACTTCGAGCGGTCCCTCCGTCCCCGCGTCCTCCGCCGGGACCACGACCGCGCCGTAGGAGGAGACGTCCTGCCCGTGCTCGGCCCGGGCGGCGGGGCCGAAGCGCTCGCGCGCGGCGTCGAGGAGCCGCCCGAACCGCTCCTCGGCGGCCGTCCAGTCGTAGTCGGCGGGGGCGTCCCCGGTGAAGGGGGCGTCATGTCGGCGCAGAAGCGCCCTGACCCGGTCGTACGGCAGCATGCCGCCACCCTTCCGGGCGCCGTGCGTCAGCGGCGGGCGTCTTTCCCGACCCGCTCGCGGACCAGCGCGACCGCGACCACGAGCGCGGCCACGAGGAGCGAGAGCACGACCTGCTCACGCGCGCTGCCGCCGTCGTAGATCATGTAGCCGAGGACGAAGACGATCATGCCGATCGTCGCCCAGGTCAGGTACGGGAAGAGCCACATCCGCACGACCAGCTTCTCCGGCGACTCGCGCAGGATGATGCCGCGCATCCTCAGCTGGGTCACGCAGATGACCAGCCAGACGAAGAGCGCCACCGCGCCGGAGGAGTTCAGCAGGAAGGCGAAGACGGTGTCCGGCCACTTGTAGTTGAAGAAGACCGCGACGAAGCCGAAGACGACCGAGCAGAGGATGGCCGTCCGCGGCACGCCCCGCCCGGTGGTGCGGGCGAAGGCCTTCGGGGCGTCGCCGCGCTGTCCGAGCGAGAAGGCCATCCGGGAGGCGGTGTAGAGGCCGGAGTTCAGGCAGGACAGGACGGCCGTCAGGACGATCACGTTCATGACCTGGCCGGCCTGCGGGATGCCGATGGAGTCGAGGGCGGCGACGTACGAGCCCTTCTCGACGATCGACTTGTCGTTCCACGGCAGCAGGGTCAGGACCACGAAGATCGAGCCCAGGTAGAAGACGCCGATCCGCCAGATCACGCTGTTGGTGGCCTTGGTGACCGCGCGCTGCGGGTCCTCCGACTCGCCGGCGGCCAGGGTGACGATCTCGCTGCCCATGAAGGAGAAGACGACCATCAGCACACCGGTGAGGATCGCGCCCGCGCCCATCGGGAAGAAGCCCCCGGCGTCGGTGAGGTGCGCGAACCCGGCGCCCGGGTTGTCCGAGCCGGGCAGCACGCCGAAGACCGCGAGCAGGCCGACGACGACGAAGGCGCCGATGGCGACGACCTTGATGCCGGCGAACCAGAACTCGAACTCGCCGTAGGAGGCGACCGAGGCGAGGTTGGTGGCGGTGAGGACCACCATCACGATCAGCGCCCAGGCCCACTGCGGGACGGCCGGGACCCAGCCCTCCAGGATCACCGCGCCCGCGGTCGCCTCGACGGCGAGCACGACCACCCAGAAGAACCAGTACAGCCAGCCGATGCTGAAACCGGCCCAGCGGCCGAGGGCCTGGTCGGCGTAGGCGGAGAAGGAGCCGGAGGAGGGCCGCGCGGCGGCCATCTCGCCCAGCATCCGCATCACGAAGACGACCATGGCGCCGACGAGCGCGTACGAGAGGAGGATCGCGGGGCCGGCCGCGGCGATGCCGGAGCCGGAGCCGACGAAGAGGCCGGCGCCGATGACGCCGCCGATGGCGATCATCGAGAGGTGGCGGTTCTTGAGACCGGCCTTGAGACCGTCGGAGGAGTCGGGCGTGCCGGTGGTGCCGGTCGTGCCGTCGTCCTTCGTCAGGGTCGGTTGCGTGTTCATGGACGCTTCCTCGGGTGGGTGTGGGGGTGCTCGGATCGCGAGCCCGGGCATTCAACCCTGGGAGGGGGGCTGATCGGAACCCCCTATTCCGGATCGTTGTACGAACGGCCGCGGGAGGGGCGAAGGTCCGTACCAGGGCGGACAAAGGTCCCGACCCCCCTGCCCACTACCCCGGTCCGGACGTGCCACACTCGGCACCATGCGCGTCTACATCGGTTCCGACCACGCCGGCTACGAACTCAAGAACCACCTCGTCGAGTGGCTGAAGGCCCACGGCCACGAGCCCGTCGACTGCGGCCCCCACGTCTACGACGCCCTCGACGACTACCCGCCGTTCTGCCTGCGCGCCGCCGAGAAGACGGCCGCGGACCCGGACAGCCTCGGCATCGTCATCGGCGGCTCCGGCAACGGCGAGCAGATCGCCGCGAACAAGGTGAAGGGGGTGCGCGCCGCCCTCGCCTGGAGCGAGCAGACCGCCGCCCTCGGCCGCGAGCACAACAACGCCAACGTGATCTCCGTCGGCGGCCGGATGCACACGCGGGAAGAGGCGACCAAGTTCGTCGAGATCTTCCTCGACACCCCGTACTCCGGTGACGAGCGCCACACCCGCCGGATCGACATGCTCACCGCCTACGAGAACACCGGCGAGCTCCCCCCGATCCCGGCCCACCACCCGCAGGAGCCGACCGCCTGATGCCCGAGGGGCACACCATCCACCGGCTGGCCGCCGACCACCGCGAGCGGTTCGGCGGCCGGCCCGTCCGCGTCTCCAGCCCGCAGGGCCGGTTCGCCGACTCGGCCGCCCTGCTCGACGGCGCCGTCCTGGAGACCACCGAGGCCCACGGCAAGCACCTCTTCCTCGGCTTCGCCGGCCGGGGCTGGGTCCACATCCACCTCGGCCTCTTCGGCAAGGTGACCTTCGGCGACGCCCCCGCCCCGCCGCCCGCCGACACCGTCCGGCTGCGGCTCGCGAACCCCGAGGCGTACGTCGACCTGCGCGGCCCCACCATCTGCGCCCTGATCACCGACGCCGAGAAGCGGGCGATACACGACCGCCTCGGCCCCGACCCGCTGCGCGACGGCGACGACCCGGACAAGGCATGGCGCCGGATCTCCACGTCCCGCACCACCGTCGCCGCCCTCCTCATGGACCAGAAGGTCGTCGCCGGCGTCGGCAACGTCTACCGCGCCGAGGTCCTCTTCCGGCACGGCATCGACCCGTACCGCGCCGGCAAGGACCTCACCAGGGCGGAGTGGGACGCGATCTGGGCCGACCTCGTCCTCCTCATGCGCGAGGGCGTACGCCTCAACCGCATCGACACCGTACGGCCCGAGCACACCCCCGAGGCCATGGGCCGCCCGCCCCGCGTCGACGACCACGGCGGCGAGGTGTACGTCTACCGGCGCGCCCGGATGGCCTGCCACGTCTGCGGCACCGGCATCCGCACGGCGGACCTGGCCGCCCGCAACCTCTTCTGGTGCCCGGGCTGCCAGACCCGCTAGGGCCTGCCCGGCGGACCACGGCCGGGGCCGCGACGCCCGGCACGGCACCTCGCCGCGTTGCCGAAACGCCGCGACAGCTCCGCCATCGACCCGCTCCGGCGCCTTGCGGGGCACCGCACCGGACGCCGCGGCCCACCCGACCCCGATCCACCGGACAGGCCCCAGCCCCCTGAGCTAGAACCCGTGCGGCAGCCACGGCGCGACCGGCGAGCCGAACGCCACCGACGCCTCCACCAGCGCGCCCTCCCGCAGCTCCCGCACCCGCCCGGCCGCCGCCAGGGACGTCAGCGGGACACCGCCCAGGTACGCCGCTCCCAGCTCCCGCACCGAGAGCGACAGGTCCGCCGGGTCCGAGGTCCGGACGCAGACCGCGCCCTTCGCGTCCCCGGTCAGCCGCCAACGCCCCTCGTTCCACGGACAGAACGCGTCCTCGACCTCGAACACCACGTCCACCGGCGCCTGGTACGTCCGCGCCTCCAGGGCCGGGCCCACCTCCACCAGGCGCACGTGCAGCCCGTCCCGCAGGGTCGGCTCGCACCGCCGCACGTCGTCCACCAGGTGCTGCCAGCCGTCGTCCACCGGCCGCCCCCAGAGCCGTACCGACGCCGTCAGGTCCACCGAGTGGAGGAACCGCCACAGCGCCGCCTCCGCCACCGGGTCGAGCGCCAGCAGCTGGCGCACGTTCACCGAGCCGTCGGCCCCCGCGAACGACCAGTCCGGCTTGACCGCGTAGTGCGCGAAGCCCACGACCTCCCCGTCCCGCTCCGCCAGCACGCACAGCCGCGGCGAGGCCCCGCCCCGCTCGCCCTCCGGATCGATCAGCGGCAGCCGCTCCCAGCCCGGCAGCCGGGCGATCATCCCCGGCCGCGAGGACACCAGGCGCGCGTACACCGCCTCGCACGCCGCCGAGGACTCCACCGGGTCCGCCTGCCGCAGCACCACCCCGTCCGTGCCCTCCGGCACCGCGAGCCGCACCCGGTTCGTGTCGATCACCGCCCGCAGCGAGTACGAAGCGATCCCGTAGCCGAACCGCCCGTAGATCCCCGGCTCCGACGCCGTGAGCACCGCCAGGAACTCGCCCGCGGCCCGCAGGTCGTCCAGCTGCCGCCGCATCATCGAGGTCAGGATCCCGCGCCGCCGGTGCGTCCCCGCCACGCTCACCATCGTCACCCCGGCCGCCGGCACCGACGCCCCGCCCGGCACCGTGAGCCGGAAGGAGAACGACCCCGCCGTCCCCACGCACAGCTCCCCGTCCCAGGCGCCCAGGGAGCGGTCGAACTCGGTCAGGTCCCGCCACAGCCGTCGCTCCTCGGGCGACTCGGCCACCCCTCCGAAGGCGAGTTCGAGCACCCCGTACCAGCGGTCCCATTCGATCGGGTCGAGAACCCGCAGCTCAGTAGTCATGTCCCCAGTCATATGCCATCGATATCAGCGGCCCGCGCCCGGGGCGACCCGATTTCGCGCACATTGTCACCGGGGTACCCCTGCACGACGCCGGACGGGATGGATAGGGTCCAGGCCCATGGGACACCGCGACGGAGTGAGCGCGTACGCGGCCCGGACACGCAGGCGCGTGCGCCGGGCCCGCGTTGCGCTGCGCAAGTCCGCCGTGGACTACTTCCGCGGGGACGGCGCCGACTGGCTCGCCTTCGCCGGGCTCCTCCTCACGATCCCGGCCATCGCCGCCGGCACCCTGGTCGACCCGGTCTGGTGCGCGCCCACCGCGCTCGCCCTGCCGATCGTGGCCGGCGGCCTGCTGCTGCGCCCCGCCAGCCTGCTCGGCCTGTACGCGGCCGCCGCGGGCGCCCTCATCGTCGAGTCCGTGGTCCTCGGCCCGTACACCCAGGGCCCCGCCCGGGTCACCCCCGGCACCGTCCTCGTCGTCGCCGCCTGCGGCCTCTTCGGGCTCCTCATCGCCCAGTTCCGGGCCCGCGTCGGCGTGCCCTGGCGGCGCGGCGGCACCATGCTCTTCGACCTGCGCGAACGCATCCGGGTCCAGAGCGCCCTGCCCCGCCTCCCGCAGGGCTGGCACCGAGAGATGGCGCTGCGCCCGGCCGGCGGCCAGTCCTTCTCCGGGGACTTCGTCGTCGCCGCCCGCACCCACGGCGGACGCACCCTGGAGGTCGTCCTCACCGACGTCTCCGGCAAGGGCATGGACGCGGCCTCCCGCTCCCTGCTGCTCTCCGGCGCCTTCGGCGGCCTCCTCGGCTCGCTCCCGCCGCACGGCTTCCTGCCCGCCGCCAACGGCTACCTGCTGCGCCAGAACTGGGACGAGGGCTTCGCCACCTCCATCCACCTCGTCCTCGACCTGGAGTCCGGCGACTACGAGCTCTACTCGGCCGGCCACCTGCCCGCCCTCCAGCTCCACGCGGGCAGCGGCCGCTGGGAGGAGAAGGAGGCCGAAGGGCCCCTCCTCGGCGTCTACGACGGCGCCGAGTTCCACCCGGTCAAGGGCTCCCTGCGCCCCGGCGACGTCCTGATGCTCTTCACCGACGGCCTGGTCGAGGCCGCCGACCGGGACATCGCCGAGGGCATCGACCGGCTCACCGGCGAGGCCGACCGCTGCGTCACCGACGGCTTCGACGGCGTCGCCTGGGACCTCATCGAGGCCGTCGCCAAGGACGTCAACGACGACCGGGCCCTGCTCCTGATCAGCCGCCGGTCCTCCTGAGGACGCCTCCGGGCACACCCGGACACGGGGACGGCCCCGGACCGTCCCGCGCGGGGAGGCGTCCGGGGCCGTCCCCGTGCGACCGCGGAGGTCAGGCCTGCTTCGCGGCCTCGTCCTTGCGGAAGGCCCAGGCCATCTCGGGCTCCGTCACCCACTTCAGCGCCTTGCGCACCGGGGGCGTGCAGAGCAGGGTCATCGCCGCCAGGGCGACCAGGGTGACCACCACCCGGCCCGGGTCCGTGGTGAGCCACGGGTGGTCCTCGAAGACGTCCAGGTACTCGGCCCCCGGATCAGGAAGCCGTGCAGGACGTAGCCGCAGATGGTGCCGGCGCCGAGGACGGTGAACCAGCGCCGGGTGCCCGGCACGAGGGAGAGGAACGCTGCGCACAGCACCAGCGTGCCGACGAAGAGGACCGCGACCAGGAACATGCCCCAGCCCACGCCGGCACCCATCTCCTGCACGCTGCGGGAGCGGTAGAACCAGTTGAGGTAGAAGGTCGGCGCCTGCCAGTGGAAGAACGGCACCGCGGCGACGAGCACGACGGCCGAGGCGATGCGCACGGGCCGCCGCCGCAGGAGGGCGAAGTGCTCCGGCTTCATGCTCAGCCCGATCACGAAGTACGGCGGGTGGCCTGGCTCCCCGCGATCACCGTGGGCCAGACGTGGCCCATGACGACGAGCAGGATCGCGAGGTACTTCGCGTCGTCGAAGTAGGGATCGCGCACGGTGGGCTTGCGCGGGGCCCCGCTCTGCGGCGCCGTCGCCGGGGCCGTCGACGTCTGCTCCGCCTCTCCGGGTTCGGAGGACGGAGCCTTGGCGTTGTTCTCCGTAGCGGAGGGCATCGGGAAGGAATCGGCCGTTACTCATCCTTATGTTCCCGGTTGATATGCCTTGTTCCGGGTAAACCGGGCTTGGTTGTGCGGGTGTGCTTTTTCTCTCCCCCTCCCCGCCGCCGGGGGCCGTCCGCGGCCCGCCCGTCCGACGGGTCGTCAGTGGGCGGCGGGAGAAGAGGGGTTGATGGCACCATGGGAGCAGCGGGGGCGTGGGCGACGTGCGACCCCCGGACGGCAAGGCGGAACCGACCGAGGGTGTGATCAGTTGTGGCCATTTCGCTGTCTGTGGTGTTGCTCCTGGCAATCATCATGGTGGTGCTGATCCGCGGGGGGAGCCTCAAGGCGGGTCCGGCCGTCGTGGCGGTCCTCTTCGGCTTCTTCCTCGCCTCCACCGGCATGGCCGACGACATCCAGCGCTTCCTGGACTCGATAACGCAGACCGTGGCGTCCATCAAGTTCTGAGGACGCCCCCGGGAACGACAAGGGGCCCGGACCGCGAGAAGCGGTCCGGGCCCCGAGGCCGTGGAGCGGGTGACGGGAATCGAACCCGCGTAGCTAGTTTGGAAGACTAGTGCTCTACCATTGAGCTACACCCGCACAGCATCGCGCCGCAGGTCACGAGGACCGCGGCACGAAGAGCATGTTACCGGGTCCGCGGCCGTCCGCGCACACCCCGTGGAAGAGGGGGCGCCGCACAGTCCCCGTGCATGTACCCTACGTGTCGCACCGACGGGGTGTGGCGCAGCTTGGTAGCGCGTCCGCTTTGGGAGCGGAAGGCCGTGGGTTCAAATCCCGCCACCCCGACCATGACGATCACCTGCCCGTCCCGGGCGTTCTTGATCATGTTGTGGGCGTCCTCCCGCTTGCGGTTACTATGCAAGCTGCGTGCCCGTGTGTCTCTCTGACCGGGCCGATCGGCCGGACCCGCCCCGCGCGGACCGGCGGAATCCAGGAATCAGCCACAAGGAGACCGAACCGTGAAGAGCGCCGTGGAGACCCTGAACCCGACCCGGGTTCGGCTCACTGTCGAGGTGCCCTTCGAGGAGCTCAAGGACAGCCTCGACGCGGCGTACAAGAAGATCAACCAGCAGGTCACGGTCAAGGGCTTCCGCAAGGGCAAGATCCCGGCTCGCGTGATCGACCAGCGGTTCGGCCGCGGCGCCGTGCTGGAGGAGGCCGTCAACGACGCGCTCCCGAAGTTCTACACCGAGGCCGTCAACGAGGCCGAGGTCAACCCGCTCGGCCAGCCCGAGGTCGACATCACCGAGCTGAAGGACGGCGAGCTGCTGGCCTTCACCGCCGAGGTCGACGTCCGCCCGGCGATCGAGATCCCGGACTACTCCGGCATCGAGGTCACCGTCGACGCGGTCGAGGTCACCGACGAGGACGTCGAGAAGTCCGTGGAGCAGCTCCGCGAGCGCTTCGCCTCGACCTCCCCGGTCGAGCGCGCCGCCCAGGACGGCGACGTCGTCACCATCGACCTGGAGGCCAAGGTCGACGGCGAGGTCCTGCCCGACGGCGTCGCGAGCGACGTCTCGTACACCATCGGCTCCGGCGAGCTGCTCGACGGCATCGACGAGGCCGTCAAGGGCCTGGAGGCCGGCGGCGAGGCCACCTTCACCTCGCAGCTGAAGGGCGGCTCCGCCGAGGGCAAGGACGCGGAGGTCACCGTCAAGGTCACCGCCGTCGCCGCCCGCGAGCTCCCCGAGCTGGACGACGACTTCGCGCAGCTGGCGTCGGAGTTCGACACCCTCGACGAGCTCAAGGCCGACAGCCGCAAGCGCCTCGAGAACATGAAGCAGTTCGACCAGGCCACCCAGGCCCAGGAGCGCGTCCTGGACGAACTCCTCAAGCTGGTCGAGGTCCCGATGCCCGAGAAGCTCCTCGAGGACGAGATCAACACCCGCAAGCACAACCTGGAGCACCACCAGCTCGGCCAGATGGGCCTCGACCTCGGCAAGTACCTGGAGATCCAGGGCAAGACCGAGGAGGAGTTCCTGGCCGAGACCAAGGAGCAGGCCGAGAAGGGCATCAAGACCCAGTTCATCCTGGACGAGCTGGTCAACCGGGAGAAGCTCGACGTCTCCCGCGAGGAGCTCACCGAGCACCTGTTCCGCCGTGCCGCCTCCTCCGGCATGAGCCCCGACCAGTTCGCCCAGGCCGTGGCCCAGGGCGGCCAGGTGCCGATGCTCGTCGGCGAGGTCGCCCGCGGCAAGGCCCTCGCGGTCGTCGTCGAGGCCGCCAAGGTCGTCGACACCAACGGCGAGGTCGTGGACCTCTCCGACGACGAGGACGAGGCCGCCGAGGGCGCCGAGACCGCCGTCGAGGCGGCCGAGGGCGCCGAGGCCGAGGCCTCCGAGGACAAGTAGGTCCGGAAGCGGCGGGGAGGCCGGTCCCCCTCGCCGCACCCCTCCGCGGGCCCGTGCGCACAGCTGTGCGCACGGGCCCGCGGACGTACCGGGACCCGCTGCGCGCCCCCAACTACCTTGCGCTCCCAGCGAACAGTTCGAGAACCGGGATGGCGTTGTCCCACCTGCGCGTTAGGGTCCATGAATACGGGGGCAGTGCCTTCTGGACAAGACGCAGTGCCTTCTGAACGAGACGCGGAGACGGCCCGGGGCCGTCGGAGACGAGCAGGTGGATACGTGACGAATCTGAAGCCTTACGCCGCGGGTGAGCCGTCCATCGGTGGCGGCCTCGGCGACCATGTCTACAACCGGCTGCTCGGCGAGCGCATCGTCTTCCTCGGCCAGCAGGTCGACGACGAGATCGCCAACAAGATCACCGCCCAGATGCTCCTCCTGGCCGCCGAGCCGGACAAGGACATCTACCTCTACATCAACAGCCCCGGTGGCTCGGTGACGGCCGGCATGGCCGTCTACGACACCATGCAGTACATCCCGAACGACGTCGTCACCATCGGCATGGGCATGGCGGCCTCCATGGGACAGTTCCTGCTCACCGGCGGCACCCGCGGCAAGCGCTTCGCGCTGCCGAACACCGACATCCTGATGCACCAGGGCTCCGCCGGCATCGGCGGCACCGCCTCGGACATCAAGATCCAGGCCGAGTACCTCCTGCGCACCAAGAAGCGCATGGCCGAGATCACCGCGCACCACTCCGGCCAGACCGTCGAGGCGATCATCCGCGACGGCGACCGCGACCGCTGGTTCACCGCGGAGGAGGCCAAGGAGTACGGCCTCATCGACGAGATCATCTCTGCCGCCTCGGGCGTTCCGGGCGGCGGCGGCACGGGCGCCTGAGCCCCGCCGGCCCGCTCCAGAGCCCCAGCCCACCGAACGCCACCAGGACGGTGAACACCCAGATGCAGAACAACCTCTCCCCGAGCGGCCTCCACACCGGCGCGCCGATGGACAACCGCTACGTCGTGCCGCGCTTCGTGGAGCGCACCTCGCAGGGCGTGCGCGAGTACGACCCGTACGCGAAGCTGTTCGAGGAGCGCGTGATCTTCCTCGGCGTGCAGATCGACGACGCCTCCGCCAACGACGTCATGGCGCAGCTCCTGTGCCTGGAGTCGATGGACCCGGACCGCGACATCTCGATCTACATCAACAGCCCCGGCGGCTCCTTCACGGCGCTGACGGCGATCTACGACACGATGCAGTTCGTGAAGCCGGACATCCAGACGGTCTGCATGGGCCAGGCGGCCTCCGCCGCGGCCGTGCTGCTCGCCGCCGGCACCCCCGGCAAGCGGATGGCCCTGCCGAACGCCCGCGTGCTGATCCACCAGCCCTCCGGCGGCACCGGCCGCGAGCAGCTCTCCGACCTGGAGATCGCGGCCAACGAGATCCTGCGGATGCGCAGCCAGCTGGAGGAGATGCTGGCCAAGCACTCCTCGACCCCGATCGAGAAGATCCGCGACGACATCGAGCGCGACAAGATCCTGACCGCCGAGGACGCCCTCGCGTACGGTCTGGTCGACCAGATCGTCTCGACCCGCAAGAGCACGGCCGCCGCGGCCTGACGCTCGACCTTCCCCTGGCACGGTGAGCACCGTCCGGCGGCCTCGTGGCCGAATCGCGACCGTGTGAACCGTGCCAAGGGGGGCCCGAACGGGGGGCCCGGCAAGGTACCGTCGAATATGAGGCACCAGGAGTCGCTGAACCAAGCGGCTCCCAGGCGAAGGGGAAGCACCTCGTGGCACGCATCGGTGATGGCGGCGACCTGCTCAAGTGCTCGTTCTGCGGAAAGAGCCAGAAGCAGGTGAAGAAGCTCATCGCGGGACCCGGTGTGTACATCTGCGACGAGTGCATCGACCTCTGCAACGAGATCATCGAGGAAGAACTCGCGGAGACGAGCGAGGTGCGCTGGGAGGAACTCCCCAAGCCCCGCGAGATCTACGAGTTCCTCGAGGGGTACGTCGTCGGGCAGGAGCCCGCGAAGAAGGCCCTCTCGGTCGCGGTGTACAACCACTACAAGCGCGTCCAGGCCGGCGAGAACGGCGGCGCGCAGGGCCGTGACGACGCCATCGAACTGGCGAAGTCCAACATTCTGCTGCTCGGCCCCACGGGCTCCGGGAAGACGCTGCTCGCGCAGACTCTGGCCCGCATGCTCAACGTCCCGTTCGCCATCGCCGACGCGACGGCGCTCACGGAGGCCGGCTACGTCGGCGAGGACGTCGAGAACATCCTGCTCAAGCTGATCCAGGCGGCCGACTACGACGTCAAGAAGGCCGAGACCGGGATCATCTACATCGACGAGATCGACAAGGTCGCCCGCAAGAGCGAGAACCCGTCGATCACCCGGGACGTCTCCGGCGAGGGCGTGCAGCAGGCCCTGTTGAAGATCCTGGAGGGCACCACCGCCTCCGTACCGCCGCAGGGCGGCCGGAAGCACCCCCACCAGGAGTTCATCCAGATCGACACGACGAACGTGCTCTTCATCGTGGGCGGCGCCTTCGCCGGCCTGGAGAAGATCATCGAGTCGCGGGCGGGCGCCAAGGGCATCGGCTTCGGGGCGACCATCCGCTCCAAGCGCGAGATCGAGGCGAGCGACCAGTTCCAGGAGGTCATGCCGGAGGACCTGGTGAAGTTCGGGATGATCCCCGAGTTCATCGGCCGTCTCCCCGTCCTCACCTCCGTCCACAACCTGGACCGCGAGGCGCTCCTCCAGATCCTGGTCGAGCCGCGCAACGCACTGGTGAAGCAGTACCAGCGCCTCTTCGAACTCGACGGCGTGGAGCTGGACTTCGACCGCCCCGCCCTGGAGGCCATCGCCGACCAGGCGATCCTCCGCGGCACCGGCGCGCGCGGTCTGCGCGCCATCATGGAGGAGGTCCTCCAGTCGGTGATGTACGAGGTCCCGTCCCGCAAGGATGTGGCCCGGGTCGTCATCACGGCCGACGTGGTCCGCGACAACGTCAACCCGACGCTGGTCCCGCGGATCGTGAAGAACGACGGCAGGCACGAGAAGTCGGCCTGACGCCGCGCGAACGACGAGGGGGTCCCGCCCGAAGGCGGGACCCCCTCACGCGTGCGCGGGGCAGCCGGGTCAGAGCTTGACGCGAATTTCCTTGCGGAGCTTGGCGGTGGTGGCGGCGGCCTCGTCGGCGGAGGAGCCGGCACCGGTCAGCAGGGAGGCCATGTCGATCGGCATCACCACGGCCGCGGTGCTGTGGTCGGCCCAGGCGCACATCGTCACGGTGACCTCGGGCAGGGTCTTCTCCCCGGTCTTCATCTTGGCCTGCTGGCACTTCAGGACCGCGCCGTCGAGCCCCTCCGGCGTGTACTCCCGCGGTTCGCCCTCCATCCGGGGCGCGTTGGGCTTGCCCGCGTTCTTCTCGGTCTCGGCCTTGATGCCCGCGAAGGCGAGGTCGACGGCCTTCTCGGGGTCCTCGATCTCGCCGTAGAGTCCGCCGAAGGAGAGGGTCTTGCCCGCGAGGGGGTTGGCCTTGTTCTTCAACTGGTAGGAGGCCTCGACCTCCTTGGCGTTCTTGACGGTCTCCCGGAGCGCCTCCAGGCCGCCCTCCTCGGACGACTCGTTCTGTGCGGGGTTCTTCTCGTACCCGTCGAGCACCGTGTTCGGGGCGATCAGCTTGTGCGGGCCGTCGTTCGCGACCGAGGAGCCGCCGCCCCCGCCGATCACGAAGTACGCGCCCACCGCGATCGCCGCGACCGCGGCCACGCCGCCGATGACCCAGCCCGCCCTGGACTTCCTGGGGGCCGGCGGGGGCGGCGGGAAGCCGCCGGGGCCCTGGGGGCCGCCGTACGGGGGCTGCTGGCCGTACGGGCCGGGCTGCTGCGGGTAGCCGTACGGGCCCGCCTGCTGGGGCGGGACGCCCTGCGGAGCCTGCTGGGGGTACCCGTAGCCGGGCTGGGCCCCGTACGGCCCCGGCTGCTGCGGCTGGCCGTAGGGACCCGGCTGACCGTACGGCCCGGGCTGCTGGGGCTGCTGGCCGTACGGGCCCGGCTGGTTGTAGCTCATCGACAGGTTCCCCTCACAGGATGTTTATGCCTGCCGAACATCCTGGCGGAAGCGTCGGACACCCGGTGCGGCGGGGGCCGGACCGTTACCGAACCAAAGCGTTTCAGGACAGGGTCGAGACACCCCTAAACTGGCCCCGTGACCGAGAACACTCAGCAGCAGACAGCGCCCACCACCGAACTGCCGACCCAGTACGCGCCGGCCGAGGTAGAGGGGCCGCTGTACGAGCGCTGGGTGGAGCGCGGGTACTTCGAGGCGGACGCGAAGAGCGAGAAGCCGCCGTACACGATCGTCATTCCGCCGCCGAACGTCACCGGTTCGCTCCACCTGGGCCACGCCTTCGAGCACACGCTGATCGACGCCCTCACCCGCCGCAAGCGGATGCAGGGCTACGAGACGCTGTGGCAGCCCGGCATGGACCACGCCGGCATCGCCACCCAGAACGTCGTCGAGCGCGAGCTCGCCAAGGAGGGCAAGTCCCGCCACGACCTGGGCCGCGAGGCGTTCGTCGAGCGCGTCTGGCAGTGGAAGGCCGAGTCCGGCGGTCAGATCTCCGGCCAGATGAAGCGCCTGGGCGACGGCGTCGCCTGGTCCCGCGAGCGCTTCACCATGGACGAGGGCCTGTCCCAGGCCGTCCAGACCATCTTCAAGAAGCTCTACGACGACGAGCTGATCTACCGCGCCGAGCGCATCATCAACTGGTGCCCGCGCTGTCTGACGGCCATCTCGGACATCGAGGTCGAGTACCAGGACGACGACGGCGAGCTGGTCTCCATCCGCTACGGCGAGGGCGAGGACTCCCTGGTCGTCGCCACCACCCGGGCCGAGACGATGCTCGGCGACACGGCCGTCGCCGTCCACCCCGACGACGAGCGGTACAAGCACCTGGTCGGCAAGCAGATCAAGCTGCCGCTGACCGACCGCACGATCCCGGTCGTCGCCGACACCCACGTCGACCCCGAGTTCGGCACCGGCGCCGTCAAGGTGACCCCGGCGCACGACCCGAACGACTTCGAGATCGGCCAGCGCCACGGTCTGCCGAACCTCGCCGTCATGGACGAGCGCGCGGTCATCACCGCGCACGGCCCCTTCCAGGGCCTGGACCGCCTGGAGGCCCGCTCCGCCATCGTCGCCGCGCTGCGCGCCGAGGGCCGGATCGTCGCCGAGAAGCGCCCGTACACCCACTCCGTCGGCCACTGCTCGCGCTGCAAGACCACCATCGAGCCGCGCCTGTCGATGCAGTGGTGGGTCAAGGTCGGCCCGCTCGCGAAGGCCGCCGGCGACGCGGTCCGCGACGGCAAGGTCACGATCCACCCGCAGGAGATGGAGAAGCGGTACTTCGACTGGGTCGACAACCTGCACGACTGGTGCATCTCGCGCCAGCTGTGGTGGGGCCACCGCATCCCCGTCTGGTACGGCCCGGACGGCGAGGTCGTCTGCGTCGGACCCGACGAGCAGCCGCCGACCGGCGAGGGCTGGCACCAGGACACCGACGTCCTGGACACCTGGTTCTCCTCCGGCCTGTGGCCGTTCTCCACGCTCGGCTGGCCGGAGCGGACCGAGAGCCTGGAGAAGTTCTATCCGAACTCCGTCCTGGTCACCGGCTACGACATCCTCTTCTTCTGGGTCGCCCGGATGATGATGTTCGGCCTGTATGCGATGGACGGCACCCCGCCGTTCCACACCATCGCCCTGCACGGCATGGTCCGTGACCAGAACGGCAAGAAGATGTCGAAGTCCTTCGGCAACGTGGTCAACCCGCTGGACTGGATGGACGAGTACGGCTCCGACGCCGTCCGCTTCACCCTGGCCAACGGCGCCAACCCGGGCGTCGACGTCCCGATCGGCGAGGACTGGGTCAAGGCGTCCCGGAACTTCGCCAACAAGATCTGGAACGCGACCCGCTTCGCGCTCATGAACGGCGCGACGATCGAGGGTGAACTGCCCCCGGTCGAGCAGCTGTCCGCGACCGACCGCTGGATCCTGTCCCGCCTCAACGCGACGGTCGCGCAGGTCGACGCGTACTACGAGGACTACCAGTTCGCGAAGCTCAGCGACGCGCTCTACCACTTCGCGTGGGACGAGGTCTTCGACTGGTACGTCGAGCTGTCGAAGACGACGTTCTTCGCGGGCGGCGAGCAGGCCGAGGTCTCCGGCCGGGTCCTCGGCGAGGTCCTGGACGTCATGCTGCGGCTGCTGCACCCGATCGTCCCGTTCGTCACCGAGGCCCTGTGGACCACGCTGACCGGGCGCGAGTCCGTCGTGATCGCCGACTGGCCGAAGGACTCGGGTTTCCGGGACCCGGCCGCCGAGGCGGAGATCGAGAACCTCCAGCAGGTCGTCACCGAGGTCCGCCGCTTCCGCGCCGACCAGGGCCTCCAGCCCGGCCAGAAGGTCCCGGCCCGCCTGGAGCTGGGCGGCACCGCGCTCGCCGCGCACGAGGCCGCGATCCGGCAGCTGCTGCGCCTCCAGCCGGAGGGCGAGGGCTTCTCCGCCACCGCCTCCCTGCCGGTCGCCGGGGCCACCGTCGCGCTCGACCTGTCGGGCACGATCGACGTGGAGGCGGAGCGCAAGCGCCTCACGAAGGACCTCGCGGCGGCCGAGAAGGAGAAGGCCCAGGCGAACGGCAAGCTCGGCAACGAGGCGTTCCTGGCGAAGGCCCCGGACAACGTGGTCGAGAAGATCCGCACCCGCCTCGCCAAGGCGGACGAGGACATCGCCCGCATCCAGGCCCAGCTGGCGAACCTGCCGCAGGCCTAGGTTCTGTCGTCAAATGTCACGCCCACATCAGGAGTGATGCGAGGGTGACGGCTGCTTCGTAGGACTGGGCGGTTTTGTCGTAGCGGGTGGCGATG
>NZ_JNXJ01000018.1:0-131161 GCF_000716625.1 Streptomyces bikiniensis
GGCGGGGCGGAGTGCCGTGCCCTGTGTTCCTGGTCCGTCATCGGCGCTCCCTGTCGGATCCGGGTCGGGGGGCGTCCCGCTTGACGGTGCCCCGCACCCTGCTCACCCGGGGCGCCGGCCGGTCGGCGGGCGGCGCCCCGGACGGTCCCCCGGAGGTCGCGGGGGCCGCCGCTCCCGGTCCCGCCGCTGCCCCCGGTCCCGCCGTTCCCGGTTCCGCCGCCTTTCCCGGTCCCGCCGCCGCGCCCGGGCGTGGGCCCGCACCGGCGTCCGGCAGCGGCTCGTCCTCGGGCGGCCCGGAGCGCCCGGCGGCGCGCGGCGCCGGCCCGGGGCCCCGCACGCCGGAGCGGTCCCGGTCCGTGCGCGGACTCCCGGAGACCCTGCCGCGCAGCGGTTCGCGGGGCTCCTCGGCGTCCGGCGCCGACCCGAGGGCCGGGAAGGAGTCCTCGGTACGGGCCAGCGAGCCGCGCAGGCGTCCGCGCCGGGCCGCGCCGTCGAAGAGCCCGCCGTCGCCCCCGCGCAGGACCTCCTCCAGGACGGTGCGCTCCAGCTCGGCCTGTTCGAAGGGCTCCCGGTCCGCGTCGCCGCGCTCCAGGACCAGGCGCATGATCTCGCGCCGGACCGCGTTCTTCTCGGCCTCGTTCTTCTCGATCCAGGTGAGCGCGGCCCGGGGACCCTCCCTCTCCATGATCTCGGCGATCAGGCCGTCGACGCCCTCCTCGCGGATCATGTCGAGGTGGCGTCCGCGCCGCATGCCCGAGAGCCGGGTCTCCCGTACGACGTCGCGGAACTCGCGCCCGCCGGCCAGGATCTCGTCCTCGTCGACGAGGAGTTCGACCTGGATGTTCCGCAGCCGGATCGCGTCGTCGCCGGTGAACCCGGCCACCGTCGCGTTCAGCGCCCGCTCCGCCTCGTGGAACTCGGCGATGTCGTGGTCCCGGGCCGTCTCGCGGAGCGTCTTGCGCAGGTAGCCGAAGAGCGCCCCGCTCATGTCCCGGATCCCGCGCGCCACGACCTGGGCCGGGTCGGCGACCCGGCACACCAGGTCGACCCGGCTGCGGAAGGAGAAGACGGGGTCGCGGCTGAGCAGCGGGATGTCGAGGACGAGCCGGTGCTCGGTCATGTCGACGGTGAACACCCCGGTGTACGTGCCGAAGCGCGGGGACGGGATCTCCTCCCCGCTCCGGACGGTGAGGGACGGACCGCCGTCCCGGACCAGGACGAGCGCGCGGCCCGGCCCGGGCGGCCGCACCGGTTTGGTGAGCCGCCACTTGGGCAGTGTCTCGCTGGACAGCACGGGGTCGTAGGTCTGCTGTTCCACGGGCTCCTCCTCCCTTCTCGAATGCTTCTGTCGTCCCGGACGCCCCGGTCGCGGGCCGGTGGGTGGACCGGGGCGGTCGGACCGGTCCGACCCGCCCGGGGGCGGGCGGTTCAGGTCGTACGGCCGGTCAGGCGCCGGTGCAGCCGGGCCGCGTTGCGGGACGGCCGCTCGCGGTCGTGCGCCCACTTGTCCAGCCACCACACCAGCCGTTCGTGGTGCGAGCCCGGTCTGCGGGCGACGTCCCGGAGCAGGTCGCCGAGGGCGTCGAGGGTGCCGGGGCCGCCCCGGTCGGCGTACACGTCGATCCAGTCGCGCAGCGCGAGGAGCGCGGTGTCCTGCATCGGGCGGCGGGCGAGGGCCCGCGCCCACAGCTCCCCGACGGCCCTGTGGTGCGCGGGCAGGGCGCTGAGCAGCAGCGGCACCCCCGGGACGCCGTCCGCCGGGCCCCCGGCCGTCGCCTCGTACGGCCGGGAGGCCGCGAAGAGGAAGGCGGAGAGGGACTTCACGACCATGGGGGAGAGGTCCTGCGGCTCGGACCACTCCAGATACGCGTCGAGGAGCGGACCGGCCTGCCCCTGGTGGAGGAGGTGGACGCCGCCCCAGGCCACGGAGGGCAGGGTGCCCCAGTCGTCGTCCCGGTCCAGGGCGTCGCGCAGCACGGCCACGGCCCGCCCGGGGGCGGCGCGGCCGAGGAGCCCGCCCGCCGTGTTGGCGGCGGTCCCCGCCAGGCGCCGCTGCCGCGCGGAGCTTCCGCCGCGCGCCCAGCCGTGCAGCAGCTCCCATACGGCTTCGGCCGAGTCGGCGCGGCTGCCCGCCACGCCGAGCGCGGTCGCGGCGGCCTGGCGCAGCGGCCAGGACTCCCCGGCGGCCCAGGCGGTGACGAAGCGGTGCACCGCGTAGTGGTGGTCCACCCAGACGAGCACCCCGGCGGCGACGGCGGCCCGGGCGCGCACCTCCAGGTCGCCGTGGTCGAGGAGCCGGCGCAGCCAGGCGATCAGCGGTTCGCGCCAGCCGTCGAGGCCCGTCCAGGCGTAGACGAGGACGACCTGCCCGAGCATCGGGTTGCGGAAGCGCACCCGGGGCTGTCCGAGGGCGTCGGGGTCGAGGCGGATCCACTGCTGTTCGTCGCCGAGCCGGTCCCTGAACCGCACGTCCGGCGGGGCGGGTTCGGGCGCGGTGAGGGCGGACCGGAGCTTCACGGCGGCCTCGGCGACGGTGAGGTAACCGCTGTCCTCCAGGACGGCGGCGGCGAGCGCGAACGCCACCGCCTCCGGGTTCCGGTGCCGGTCGAACCAGGTCCGCACCTGCTCGCTGGGGTCGCGCAGCGCGGCCGCGGCGGCCGCCACGTCCCGGCCGGCGGCGATGTCGGCGGCCAGCCGGACCGCGTGCCGGGCGGCGGGCATCTCCCGCAGGGCGGCGACGACCCCGCCCGCGGTGAGCCGGGCGCGGAGCGCGGCGCGCTCCTCCGGACTGCCGCCGTGGCCGAGGACCCGCCGTTCGAGGACGGCCAGGGGGTCGACGGGCGTCAGGGCGTGCGTGGCGACCGTCTCGCCGCCGTCGCCCCGCACGGCGACGGCGAGGTCCTGGCCGCCGGTGAGGACGAGGCGGCAGCCCCGGGCGCGCAGGGCGGCGACGACGGCGTGCAGGTGCCGGGGAAGCGCCTCGAAGCCCCGCGCTCCGGTGGGGCCGTCCTCGACGAGGGCCAGGTAGCCGCTGTTCTCGACGGGCGGTTCCCAGCCGGGCGCGAGGACCGCGGCGGGGTCGAGGAGCCGGTGGCAGATCCCGCCGCCCTCGGCGCCGCCCAGCACCAGCGCCTCGGCGAGCAGGTTGACCCCGGCGGCCTCGCGCCCGCTGCCGGAGGGGCCGGTCAGGACGAGGAGGTGCCGCTCGCGGAGGAGGGCGAGCGCGGAGCCGTACCCCTCGGGCTCCACGAACAGCTCGGTGTGGTCGGCCAGTTCGGTTCCGGTGAGCGGCAGTACGGAGCCGCCGTCACGGCGGGACGGACGGCCCGACCCGCCGCTGTGGAAGCCGCCGCCGAAGCTGACGGTGTCGTTGAAGAGCGCGAGCGTCCCGATCCGGGTGCCGGACGCGTCGGCGTTGAGGCGCTGCGCGATGAGGTCCGCGATGGCGCCGGCCTTCAGCGCCTCGGACCGCTCGGCGTCCTCGGCCGCGGCGCCCTCCTGGAGGGAGCGCAGCGCGTCGGACTCGCTGACGGGGCCGTCCTGCTCCGCCCCGCCCGGCCGCTCGCCCTCCGGCGCGCCGGTCGGCGCGCCCGTGGGGGCGTCGGAGGGGGACGGCGGCTCCGCGGTGGCTTCCTCGCTCATGGCACACGGTCTTCCGGGGTGGGACGACGAAGGGCGGCGCGACGGCGGCCCTTCTCCTTACGGCACTACGGGGCGGGAAGGGGCCGCGAAGGGACCCCCTTCCGGACGGGGAACGGGGTCCTCGACACGAAGGAACGGAACGAAAGAACGGAACGAAGGAACGGAACGAAGGAACGGAACGAAGGAACGGCACGAAGGAACGGCACGAGGGAACGACGTGAAAGGACGCCGCGAGGGCGCCGCTACGAGACGTTCCAGTCGCCCTTGATCTCGACCTTCTCGTTGAAGACCTGGGCGTTCTTGATCAGGGCCGCACTGACCTGCGGGCCCCCGCGACCGCCGGCCGCGACCGCCTCGTCGACCATCCGCCGGACGTCGTCCTCGAACTGCCGGTCCCGCAGCATGTGCGCCGCGAGCATCCGTTCCAGGTCCTGCTGCCGGGCCTCGTCGTCCGGCGCGTCGGCCACGCGCTCCAGCGCGGCCTCGGCGTCCGCGTCCCCGCGGAACCGCTCCCTGATCCGGGCGACGAGCCGGGCCCCGCCGGTCCAGCCGCTGCGCCCGGCCTCCTGGCCGGTGGCCTCCAGGGCACCCTTGACGACGAGCGCGACGCCCGCCGCCGCGATGGCGGTGAGTGGATCCATGTGCTCCCCCGATTGTTCTCCGCACACACGTGAGGACATTCAAGTGGTCACAGCGCGTGATGCCAGGGGTTCGGCGAACAATGACCGAAAACCGTCAACCCGGCAGGAAAGCAAGCTCCTTGTGGCCGGTTCCGTACGGCGACGGCGACGGCGACGGCGACGACGGTGAGGGGGAAGGGGTGGGGGAGAGGGAGGGGACACGCGGCCTCAGCCGACGGAGACCTTCTCGGCGCCGATCCGCCGCATCCGCTCGGTGCCCCACTCTCCCAGCGAGGTCAGGGCGGCGTTGAGCGAGACACCGTGCTCCGTCAGGGAGTACTCCACCTTCGGCGGCACCTCGGGGTACACCTCGCGGCGCACGAGCCCGTCCTCCTCCATCTCCCGCAGGTGCTGGACCAGCATCTTCTCGCTGACGCCCGGCAGACCGCGCCGCAGCTCGGCGAACCGGCGGATCCCGTGGTCGTGCAGCTCCCAGAGGATCAGCGGCTTCCACTTCCCGGAGACCACGTCCATCGCCGCGTCGATCCCGCAGAAGTAGGGACCGCGCCGTGCCGATGCCGCCATCAGCCCTCCCTCGAACCGTACTTACCCGAGGGTGAGTACCCCACTAATTAGTCCGTACTGGTCAACCCTACCGGCGACGAAGAGGATCGAGGACGAACGCGGAAGCACGAGAGGAAACCCCGAAAATGACGCCCGAAGGCAACGACAACAGCAACAGCACCGACACCGACGGCATCCGGGTGAGCGTGCTCGGACTGGGAGCGATGGGCGGCGCGCTCGCGACCGCCCTGGTGAAGGCCGGACACGAGACGACGGTCTGGAACCGGTCGCCGGAGAAGGCGGAGGGGCTCGTCGCCCTCGGCGCGCGGGCCGCCGCCACGGCCGGCGACGCGGTCCGGTCCGGAGACCTGGTGGTCGTCTGCCTCTTCGACCACGCGTCGGTCCACGAGGTGCTCGACCCGCTCGCCGGCGACCTGGCCGGGCGGACCCTGGTCAACGTGACCACGACCTCCCCCGAGCAGTCGCGCGAGCTGGCGGCCTGGGCCGGACGGGCCGGGATCACGTACCTGGACGGCGGCATCATGGCCGTACCGCAGATGATCGGCGGGCCCGGCTCCTCGGTCCTCTACAGCGGATCGGCCGACGCCTTCCGCCGGTACGAGCCGCTGCTCGACCTGTGGGGGACCAGCGCCTACTTCGGCGAGGACGCCGGCCTCGCGTCCCTGTACGACCTCGCCCTGCTCGCGGGCATGTACGTCATGTTCGCCGGGTTCGTGCAGGGCGCCGCCATGGTCGCGCCGGCCGGGGTCACGGCGAGCGATTTCGCCTCCAGGGCCGCGCCCTGGCTGACCGCGATGACCGGGGCCTTCCAGGAGTACGCGGCGGTCATCGACGGCGGCGACTACACCGTGGAGGGGCAGCAGAGCCTGGAGTTCTCCGACCTCGGCGACATCCTGGCCGCCGCCTCCGCGCAGGGCGTCGGCACCGGGCCGATCGCCATGGTGCAGGACCTGATCCGGCGACAGATCGAGGCGGGCCACGGGACGGAGGGCTTCGCCCGCATCTACGAGAGCATCAGGCGACCGGCCCAGGGGGCGCCTTCGAACTGAGTTCCTGTCGGACCGACGGCCGGGGCCAGGTGCGGGCTCCGAACGACCTCGGGGCCGGGTCAGTGCGAACCGACCGCCGCGTCCGCCCCGCGCCCCGCACAGTGCGGGCAGCGCTCGCGGCCGTCCCACGCGGACCAGCCGAAGTCGGCCGGGGTGAGGGCGGGGCCTTCCAACTCGTCGCGGACGGCCTCGCGGTAGGCCCAGACGGCTTCCAGATAGGGGTGATAGACGTCGTGGAAGGCCGGGTCCGAGATTCCGGCGCCCCCGGCGACCGCCCTCCGCAGGGCGCGGAGGTGTTCGAACATGGTCTGGCCCGCCCCCGCGATCCCGGCACTGCCGTCGAGGAAGAGGCGCTCGCGCACCTCGTAGACCCGCGCGTCCGTCAGCGCCGAACGGCTCGCCTCCTCCAGGCCGTCCCCACCGCCGTTCTGGGCGAGCCGCCGCAGCTCGGTGTGGGCCGCGCCCGCCGCCGCGATGAACTCCGTGTAGACCTCCCGGCGACGTTCCCGAAGCCCCCGTCGCTGCTCCTGTCCGGTGCGCAGGCGGTCGGCGAGCACCGTGCCCGCTATCGCGATCAGACCGCCGCCCAGCGTGGCGACCAGCGTTCCCCACTCCATGACCGTGTCCCCCGTAGGTGTTCCGGAAGCGCGCTCCCGTGCCGTCCCGTTCCGCAGATCATGCCCGACGGCCGAGGACGAAGCCCGCTCAGTGGACGGAGAGACCGCCGTCCACGAAGAGCGAGTGCCCGGTGACGTACGCGGAGGCCGCGCTCGCCAGGAAGACGGCCGCGCCCGCGAAGTCCTCCGCGAGCCCGTTGCGGCCGACCATCGTGCGGGCGGCCAGCGCGGCGACCTTCTCCGGGTCGGAGGCCAGCCGCTCGTTGAGCGGGGTCAGGACGACCCCGGGCACGAGCGTGTTGGCCGTGACCCCGTACGCGGACCACGCCTCCGCCTGCGAACGGGCCAGCGACTCAAGGCCGCCCTTGGACACCCCGTACGCCCCGCTCTGCACGAACGCGCGGTGCGCCTGCTGCGAGGTCACGTGGATGATCCGCCCGAAGCCGCGCTCGGCCATCCCCGGGCCGAACCGCTGGCCGAGCAGGAAGGGCGCCTCCAGGTTCACGGTCATCGTCGTGTCCCAGACGTCCTCGCCCAGCTCGCCCAGCGGCGGCCGCAGGTTGACGCCGGCCGAGTTCACCAGGATGTCCGGCTCCCCGAACACGGCCGCCGCCTCCTCGGCCCCGGACCTGATCCCCTCCCGGGTGCTCAGGTCCGCGCTCACCCAGGCCGCCCGGCAGCCGTCGGCCGTCAGCTCGTCCGCGGTCGCGACGAGGTCGGCCTCCTTGCGCGCGAGCACGACCACCTTCGCCCCGGCCCGCGCCAGGGCCCCGGCGATGGCCCGGCCGATACCGGAACTGCCTCCCGTGACGAGGGCGGTGCGCCCGTCGAGGGAGAAGAGGCCGGAGAGGTAGTCGGCCGGGGTCGTGCTCATGGTGGCGCCCTTCAGCTCAGCCGGGTCAGGAACGCGGTCCAGGCGGCGGGGGAGAGCGCGAGCTGCGGACCGGTGACGTTCTTGGAGTCACGGACGTGGACGGTGGAGGGGCAGGAGGCGACCTCCACGCAGTCGCCGTCACCGCTGCTGCTGTAGCTCGACTTGTGCCAGGCGAGGGCGACTTCCACGCAGTCGCCGCTGCCGCTGCTGCTGTAGCTGCTCTTGAACCAGGCAAGGTCTGTGGTGCTCATAGTGCTCCTCGGATCTCCCGCAGCAGGCTCACGGACTCCTCGAAGGACAGAGCCTGTGACCGCATCCTGGCATACCGCTTGTGCAGGATGCTGACCTCTTTGCGGTCGGCGATGAGCTGGGCGATGCGCTGTCCTTCGCAGTACGCGTACCACCTGTTCTCAGGAGTTTCCAGGAGTTGCATGGGTCCACCGAGTCCCGCGTGATGTTCCTGTGCCTGCGGCATGATCTGGAACTCGACATTGCGCCGCTCGCAGAGGTCGAGGATGTGGTCGATCTGCTCGCGCATGACCTCCGCCCCGCCCGTCCTACGGCGCAGGACGTGCTCCTCCACGATGAAGCTGTACGTCGTGTCCGGGCGGTCCGTCAGTAACTTCTTCCGCTCGATCCGGGCCGCCATCTGCGCCTTGATCTGGTCCTCGCCAAGCGCCGGGATCTGTTCGTTGAACAGGATGTTCGCGTACGCCGGTGTCTGGAGCAGCCCAGGCACCAGCCGGTTCTCGTACGTGTACAGGGACACCGCGTCCGCCTCCAGCTTGGCCCACGGTCGGAACCAGCTCGCGAGGCCCGGCTTGCGGCTCAGGTGCTTCGCCGCGCCCTTGATCGCCCCGAACGCATCGAGCACCACCTCCGCCTGGTCCACGAAGCCGGGAGGCGGGAATCGGCGTCCCTGTTCGATGGAGGCGATCGTCGGCAGCGAGTACCCCACCGTCGGTGCGAAGGCCTCCTGGGTGAGACCAGCCCGTTTGCGGAAGGCCTTGACCACTTCCCCGAACGTCCTCAAGCTGTCCGACGTCTCGGGTTCGCCCCGTCCTTGGACTCCACCCGCCGCGTCTCCCGGAACCCCGTCCGTCACCCCGGCCACCTCCCGCACCCGTGCACTCGTCTGGAACAGGTCCATCGTCACGGATGGTGACCGATACGGTCCAGAGTGTGAACCCGTACGCTGTCGCAGCGTACGGGTTTCTGAGCTGGCAACCCGCCCCGCACGACGCCACATTGGCCCCATGACCTCCCCCGTGACCCGCGAAGTGCCCGTCACCGTACGTGTGTTCGCGCAGCGTTTCAGCTCGACCCCGCGCGGCGCCCGTCTCGCCCGCCGCCTCGCCGTGCTCCAGCTGGACCGCTGGGGCGTCCCGTACGACTCCGAGACCTCCGAGACCGCCGCCCTGCTCGTCGCGGAACTCGCCGCGAACGCCGTCACCCACGGCCGGGTGCCCGGGCGCGACTGCGAGCTGACGCTCTCGTACGCACCCGGGCGGGTGCTCCGGATCGACGTCTCCGACACCCGGGGCGAGCGGCGGCCCGTCCCCGCCGAGCAGGGGTCGCTGGACGAGGGCGGGCGCGGTCTACTGCTCGTCGAGGCGCTGGCCTCGCGGTGGGCCGTGCTCGACCGCGTACCGGTCGGTAAGACCGTACGGGCCGAGCTCGACCTCAGCCCCGGGCCGGCTCGTACCCGGCCGGGCGGGTGGTGAAGGTGCCCCGGCCCTGGGTGCGGCCGCGCAGGCGGGACGCGTAGCCGAACAGCTCGGCCAGCGGCACCGTCGCCGTCACCACCGCCGTACCGCCCCGGGTCGTCTGGTCCGTGACCCGGCCCCGGCGGGCCGCGAGGTCGCCGAGGACCGCGCCGACGGACTCGGCGGGGACGGTGACGGTCACGTCGGCCACCGGCTCCAGGAGGGTCATGGCACTGGCCCGCAGCGCCTCGCGGAGGGCGAAGCGACCCGCCGTGCGGAACGCCATCTCCGAGGAGTCCTTCGGGTGCGTGGCGCCGTCCGTGAGGGTGACCCGGACGCCGGTCACCGGGTGGCCGCCGATCGGGCCCTCCAGGAGGGCGTCCCGGCAGCCGGCCTCGACCGCGCGGACGTACTCCTGCGGGACGCGACCGCCCGTGACGGTGGAGCGGAACACGAACTCCTCGTCTCCCTCCATCGGTTCGAGGTCGATGACGACGTGGGCGAACTGGCCCGCGCCGCCGTCCTGTTTGACGTGGCGGTGGAGCAGGCCGGTGACGCCCTTCGCCACCGTCTCGCGGTACGCGACCTGGGGGCGTCCGACCGCGACCTCCAGGCCCCGGTCGCGGCGCAGCTTCTCCACCGCGACCTCCAGGTGCAGTTCGCCCAGGCCGGACAGGACGGTCTGGCTGGTCTCCGGGTCGGACCGGACGACGAGCGAGGGGTCCTCCTCGGAGAGGCGGGCGAGGGCCGTGGCCAGGCGGCCGGTGTCCGTGCTGCGGCGGGCCTCGACGGCGACCGAGACGACCGGGTCGGCGGTCGTCGGGGGTTCGAGGACGACCGGCGCGGCCGGGTCGCACAGGGTGGCTCCGGCGCGGACGGACTTCGGGCCGACGACGGCGACGATGTCACCGGCGCGCGCCGAATCGACCTCCGTGGCCCGGTCCGCCTGCACGCGCAGGATGCGGGCGATCCGCTCGGTGCGTCCGCCGACGGCGTCCAGCACGGTGTCCCCCTTCCCGATCGTGCCCGCGTAGACGCGGACGTAGGTCATGCGGCCGGTGGCCGTGGCGTTCACCTTGAAGGCGAGCGCGGTGAACGGAGCCCCGGGGTCCGCCGGGACCTCGCCGCGTACGGGCGGCATGTCGGACGGGGCCGGGAGGTACGCGACGACGGCGTCGAGCAGGGGCTCGATGCCCCGGTTGCGGTAGGCCGAGCCGCAGAGCACGACCACGGCCTCCCCGGAGAGGGTGAGGTCGCGGAGCGCGCCCCGCAGGGTGGCCCCGGCCAGCTCCTCGTGGGTGAGGAACTCCTCGAAGGCGCCGGGGTGCAGCTCCGCCACGGCCTCCTCCAGGCGGCGCCGACGCTGCCGGGCCTCGTCCATGAGGTCGTCCGGGACGGGAAGCTCGGCGTACGCGCCGTCGCCGTCGGCCCACACGTGCGCCCGCATCCGGAGCAGGTCCACGACGCCGGTGAAGCCGTCCTCGCGCCCGATGGGGAGCTGGACGGGGAGCGGTACGGCCCCGAGCCGGTCGCGGATGGACTCCACGGCGGAGTCGAGGTCCGCGCCCGCCCGGTCCAGCTTGTTGACGAACGCGAGGCGCGGGACGCCGTGCCGGTCGGCCTGCCGCCACACCGTCTCGCTCTGCGGCTCGACGCCCGCGACGGCGTCGAAGACGGCCACCGCGCCGTCGAGGACGCGCAGCGAGCGCTCGACCTCGTCGGAGAAGTCGACGTGGCCGGGCGTGTCGATCAGGTTGATCCGGTGACCGGCCCAGTCGCAGCTGACCGCCGCCGCGAAGATCGTGATGCCCCGGTCGCGCTCCTGCGGGTCGAAGTCGGTCACGGTGGTGCCGTCGTGGACCTCGCCCCGCTTGTGGACGGCCCCGGTCAGGTACAGGACCCGCTCGGTGACGGTGGTCTTGCCGGCGTCGACGTGGGCCAGGATGCCGAGGTTGCGGACGGCGGTGGTCTCAGGGGTGCGCACGGTCTCGTGCCTTTCGCTGCTGCGGTGGTGGAACGGGCAGCGCGATTCCCGGACGGCGGACGCCTACGGGTTGCGGGAGGCGTACGGGGTCGTCACGGGCGGCGATGGCGGGCGCGCAGCCGCCACCGCTCGGCCGAGGAGGCGAGGATCACGTCGTACCGGGCACGGGAGGAGGACACGGCGACGGCGGCGTGGCTGCGCACGGTCTTCTCCCCTCGGACGGATGCACGAACGTCTGTCGGCGTCACCGAGCGGTGCCGCCGGGAGGTGAGTGTAGGGAGCCGGACGGGCCGTGCGACAACGGTTTTACGCGGGCCGGGACCGCGGTGCCGGGAGGCCGTTCCCGTCGCCCGGCCCCCTGCCCCGCCGCCCCGTCTCGCTCACCAGCGTTCGTACACGACGAACGGCCGGCCCGGTCCCTTGGTGTCGTAGCGGGAGACGATCAGCAGGCCGTCGCGGTCGAAGAAGCCGCCCAGCCAGCCGTCCTCCCGGTCGACGTCGACGGAGAAGGTGCGGTCGTCCAGCTCCTCGCCGGTGGCGCCGTCCAGGACGTACAGCTGTTCGGTGAAGCTGCCCCGGTCCTGCTGCAGGACGGTGACCTTGCCGTCGTGGACGGTGAGCGCCACGGCCTTGCCCCGACCGGGGTTCGCCTGCCAGACGAGGCGGCCGGTCGCGAGGTCGACGGCGACGGCCCGGGAGCTGGTGGAGGAACTGCCGAACTCGGCGACCGCGTAGAGGCGTTCGCCGTCGACGGCCACCTTGGAGGGCTTGTCGGCGACGATCTTCCCGTGCTCGCCGGAGCTCTCGATCCGGGACGTGCGCCGACCGTCCGCGCCGAAGACGAAGAAGGTGCCGGTGCCGGACCCGACGTCGTACGGGGGACGCACGGACACCACCAGCGGGTCGACGGACACGAGCGCCGTCCGACCCTGGGAGGGGGCGACCGGGCGGCGCGCGTCCAGCGGCTCGTTGTGGAGCAGCGCGCCGGTCGCCGGGTCGAGGACGGCGGCCGTCAGCTCCGTCCGGTCCTCCTTCCCGCAGTGGAGGACCGCGACGACCCTGCGCTCCGAGGCCCCGACGTCGGACGGCCGGCAGTCCTCCGGAACGGTGGCCGTCCAGCGGCGTCCGCCGGTTCGCAGATCGACGGCGCGGATCGCCCTCCGGCCGTCGGCGACCACCTCGCCCTCCCCGTCCGTCCACGTGTCGAGGACGACGGCGAGTCCGCCGCCCGCGGCCACCGCGCCGTTCACGGGGCTGCCGGCGGTGGCCTTGGCGGAGGCCTTGCGGGATCCGCTCCACAGCTCCTTCCCGGTCCTCAGGTCGAGCGCGGTGACGTCGGCGCAGCCTTCGCCCTGGGTGCCGGTGACGTTCTCCCCGTGCACCAGGAGCAGCACCGAGTCGGCGGGGTCGGACGTGGAGCAGATCTCGGACCGGCCCGGCGGCACGTACTCCCAGTGCTGCTTCCCGGTCCGCGCGCCGTAACCGGTGACCGCGTCGAAGCGGCTGCGCACCAGGACGTCGCCGACCACCCAGCTGCCGTTGCCGTGCTCGGCAGCCGCCGAGTCGGCCGGCGCCTCCCAGACGGTGTCCATCGAGTCGCCGGGCATGTTCCCGGTGATCATCAGGACGCCGGAGACGAGGCCGCCGACCAGCGCGAGCACGGCCATGATCACGACCGCCAGGCAGCCGGTCCGCCGGCCCCGGCCGGGCCGGACGCCCGGCCCCGCCGCGTTCTCCGCCCGTACGTCCGTCGTTTCCATCCCCGGCCCCCTCGTCTTCCCCGGTCGCCCGGGCCCCTGTGAAGCCCCCCGGCTCCGACGGCGGTCAGGGTAGACGATCGACGCGTTCCGGTGGTCGGGGTGACGAGCGGAGCCGTCGGGACGACGCCGACCGTGCTCCGGCCGATCCGGCCTTCGGCGTCGGCCCGGTCACCCCGGACGCCCCCCTAGGGCCTGTCCGGCGGATCATGGCCGGGGCCGCGACGCCTGGCACGGCACCTCGCCGCGTTGCCGAAACATCCCGATAGCTCCGCTATCGAGATGCTCCGGCGCCTTGCGAGGCACCGCACCAGACGCCGCGGCCCACCCGACCCTGATCCGCCGGACAGGCCCTAGGCGGGGCTCGGTACGGAGCCGGACGCGTCCGCCGGCTGGAGGAGGTCCCAGCGGTTGCCGTACAGGTCCTCGAAGACGGCGACCGAGCCGTACGGCTCGTGGCGCGGCTCCTCCAGGAACGTCACGCCCGCCGCCGTCATGCGGGCGTGGTCGCGGGCGAAGTCCTCGGTGTGGAGGAAGAAGCCGACCCGGCCGCCGGTCTGGTTGCCGATCGCGGCCTCCTCGGCCCCGTTCTTGGCGCGGGCGAGGAGCAGGCCCGCGTTCCCCAGACCGCCGACCCCGGCGGCACCGCGCGGCCGCACGACGACCCAGCGGGTGCCGTCGCCCCGGTCGGTGTCCTCGACGAGGTCGAACCCGAGGGCGTCGGTGTAGAAGGCGATGGCCTCGTCGTAGTCGCGGACGACGAGGGTCAC
Source organism: Streptomyces bikiniensis (assembly GCF_000716625.1). NCBI lineage: Bacteria > Bacillati > Actinomycetota > Actinomycetes > Kitasatosporales > Streptomycetaceae > Streptomyces > Streptomyces bikiniensis. The sequence goes on from NZ_JNXJ01000018.1 coordinate 13,605, forward strand.
GAGTGCGATGGACGGCATGGAGCCAAAAGTAATACGTATGGGTCTACCCGCGTCAATCGCCACGCCCGCTGCGACCATGTCCGACATGGACACGCAACAATTCGAGCGCCTCGCGGCCCGCGCGCGGGCCCTGGCGGAGCCCGGGCCCCGAGGGGCGCGACGCCGGATCCTGGGGATCGCCGGGCCGCCCGGCGCCGGGAAGTCCACGCTCGCCGCCCGGCTCGTCGACCGCCTCGGCGGGCTCGCCGTCCTCGTCCCGATGGACGGCTTCCACCTCGCGCGGGCCGAGCTGGCACGCCTCGGCCGGGCGGACAGGAAGGGCGCCCCCGACACCTTCGACGCCGCCGGGTACGCCGCGCTCCTCGCCCGGCTGCGCGCCCCCGAGCCCGGCACCACCGTCTACGCCCCCTCCTTCGAGCGCTCCCTGGAGGAGCCGGTCGCCGGGGCGGTCCCCGTCGGCCCCGACGTCCCGCTCGTCGTCACCGAGGGCAACTACCTCCTGCACGACGAGGGCGCCTGGGCCGGGGTCCTGCCCCTCCTCGACGAGGCCTGGTACCTCGACCTGGACACCCGGCTCCGCGTCCCCCGCCTGATCGACCGCCACATCCGCTTCGGCAAGGACCGCGCCCGCGCCGAACACTGGGTCCACACCTCCGACGAGGCCAACGCCCGCCTGGTCGCCCGGGGCCGGGAACGCGCCCACCTCGTCGTACCGGCGGGTTAGTCCGTCCGTCCCCGGGGCCTCCGAGGTCTTCGAGGCCTTCGACGCCGCGGCGTCAGCTCGCGGCGGGGAGATGGCCCGCCGCCACGAGCCCGGCCATCGTCCGGAGGCGCGTGAAGTAGGAAGCGCAGTACGCCGAGTCGATCAGGGGCACCGCCTTGTCGAGGTCGGCGATGCACGTCCACAGGGTGGCGACACCGTCGCCGTCGAGACCGCCGTCCAGCTCCCGCAGGACGAGGCCGCCGACGTCCGCGTCCAAGAGGGTCAGCTCCACGCCCTCGATGTCGACCCCGCGGAAACCGTCGGGGTACGGCGCGCGCCGGTGTTCCTCCCACAACCGGGCGAGCCGGCCTTCCTGCCGCACCCCGTCCGTGTCGGCGGCCGCCGCTTCCGCCAGGGCCGTCGCGGACGCTCCGGACGGTGGACGGAGCAGCAGGTGAACGGCGTCGAAGACGGCACGCACCATGGCCGCGGCCCCGGTCGGCCCGAGGGCGGCACTCGTCACGGCGCCCCGCGCGAGTCCGTCGCGCAACCGCCGGGCCCGGTCCAGCTCGGCGGCGATTCCGGCCGGGACGAGCCCCGTGTCGGCGGCCCGCTCGATCAGGTCCCGGAGCGGTTCGTCGGCGGCCAGACGTTCGGCGAGGACGCGCTCCAGGGCGAACAGGGAGTGCGCGACGGCGACGGTGGCGAACTCGTACCGGTAGGAGGAGTGCCGGATCAGCTCGCGGGACGTCTCCAGCGCGCTCATGACGTACATCGACGCGCGACCGGGCAGGACCAGGCCCGCCACGAGGGCGTCCATGCCCGCGTGGTCGGGAACGAGGCCGCGGACGCGCGGATCCAGGGCCGGAGGATGGAGCGGGCCGGGCGGCGGTGGAGGGTTCACCGGTGCAGTCTCGCCGTCCCCGGGCCCCGGAGCCATCGTATTTCCCGGGAGAGGAGGCGGAACGCCGCCGGGCCCCGGCCCGGTTGCTCCCGCACGCCCGGCCTCCGCCGCGGCCCCTAGGGTGCCGTCATGACCGACGACCAGGACCGGGAGCGCCGGATCGCCGCGCTCTGGGAGCGCATCGACGCGTACGAGCCCGCCGGCTTCCGGGCCCGCGTGGCCGGGCTGGCCGCCGAGCGGCCGGACGGGGACGCCGCCGCCCTCTTCGAGCAGGGCGCCGTCCACGCCGGTTCCTACGGCACCACCGTCGACACCCCGCACACCATCGGTCTGGAGGGCGCCTCCTGCTACCCCGACCTCATCGCGGAGCTGCTGCACCGCGACTGGTCGGAGGCCGATATCGCGGCGCTGAACTGGGGCAACGCGGCGAGAGTGGTACGGGAGACCAAGGCCCCGTAGCCCACCCGCGTACGGCGAGGGCCGCACCCCCGGATCCCGCCGGGCGGTGCGGCCCTCGACCTCTGCCGCCTAACCCTCCGCGGCCTCCCGGATGGAGCGGGCGATGGCCCGGTCACTGTCCAGGGCGCTCATCCGGACGGGGTCGCGCTCGTCGTCCAGGACGACGGCGCGGATCACCGTGCCCACGGCCGCCTCCTGGTCACCGTCCGGCCAGTTCGGGTCCTTGGCGTTGTCGATCAGCCCGGCAGTGCCGTCCGGGAGCACTACGTCCAGCCCCCAGGGGCGTGCCGCGACCACGCGGACGTCGTCCTCCTGGTGGAGGATCGAGGGCGGGACGGTACGGGAGCCGCCCAGGGCGTCACCGGCTTTCGGCATCGGCACCTCGCCGTCCGTCCTCAGCCGGCCTGGGCCTGGCGCTGCGAGAGGCTCACGGTCCGGCGCAGCCGGTCGACCGCGGTGACCACCACGGTGAGGACGGTACCGGGTGGGAAGGCGTCCTCGGAGGGGTCCACGTCAGGCGGGAGGAGTTCGCTGCGGTGGACCACGCCATGGATCCCGTCCGCCACCTCCACGATGATCCCGAAGGGCAGCACCTTGGTGACCCGTCCCCGCAGTTTCTGCCCTACGGCGGTGCGGTCGGCGAAAGCCCGGAAGGGGTCCGGCCCGGTGCGCAGCGACAGCCGGGCCTCGCCGTTCGTCGTGTCCGCCTGGAGGAACAGGCAGGAGACACGCTGCCCGACGTGCACGATCTCGGAGGCGTCTTCGAAGGAACGCCAGGAGAGTTCGGGCAGGGTGATGAACCCGACGCCGGGGAACTCCGGGTGCTCGGGGCCCTCGTCCAGCGTCACGAACACGCCGGACGACTCGATCGCGGCGATCGTGCCGGACAGGACGTCGTCCGTGCGCAGCGAGTGCAGGAACTCCCATAGCTCGGGGGTCTCGGTCGGTCCGATCACGCGATCCAGCCTCTCATCAGGGTTCTGTGGTCCCGCCGGAGGTTCCTGCGGGCCAGGGCGGGCCGAAGGGGAGCGGCGAACCATGCCGCCGCTCCCCCTTCCCGGTCCGGACGGGGTCAGCGACCGGGCGGGTAGTACTCCCCTGCCGCGGAGTCCCACCACTCCGTCCTGCTGTGGTCGATGTACGAGTTGAACTCGGCCGCCCGGCTGGTGGGGATGCGCCATTCGGTCAGGCCGGGGAAGTTGTTCTTGTTCTCCAGCGGGTACTCCAGGTCACCGAAGGCGGCGCGGAATCCGGGCTTCATCACATAGCGGTGGAACCCGTAGTCGTGGCCGTTCCCCGCGTACTGAGCGGCTCCCTCCGGCAGGTTGGCATAGTAGGCCGTGGGGTAGCTGCCGCCGTGGTTGGCCGGGTTGAGGCCGCGCTCCTCACTGGCGCGCTTCCCGGTGGCCGGAGAGCGGTAGACGACCGTCTCGGCGGTGAGGCACTCGTCGTCATCGTCCGCCTTCGCCGCGGCGGAGCGGGGTGCGAACCCCTTGGGACCGGGCTTCTTCTTTTTCTTGCCGAGGCAGTCGGGGACCTTCTTCCTGACCTTCTCGATGATCTCCTCGGCCTGCTTGAGGCGCTTCTTGGCTGCCGCGGACTTGTCGAGGAACGTGCCGATGCCGGCGATCGCCTTGGTGATCCGCGGCAGCTTGCTCGCCACCTTGACCAGCTTGCCCACCGGAATGCTGCTGATGATCGCCCACAGGCAGGTGGGGATGTCCGGGTCGTCGATGCAGTCCTTGATGTCCTGCAGGAAGAGTTCGACGAGGATCTCGCCGCCGTTCTCCAGCAGATAGTCGATCAGGTTCTGCCCGGCCAGCTCGCGGATCTCCGCCAGCTGCTCCGGCGTGATGCCGGCCTGCCGGAGCGCCTCCTGCTCCGCCTGGGACAGCGGGTCGCCGCTCGGCTGGGCCTCGGACCTGGCGGCGTTCTCACGGGCCTTGCGTTCCAGCTCACGCGCGGCCTCCTCGGCGCGTTCGGCGGCCTTCTCGGCCTCCTCCGCGTGGGCGTCGGCGTTCTTCGCCGCCTCCTCGGCCGACTTGGCGTGGGCCTCGGCGGATTCGGCGAGCCTGCCGGCGTCGGCGGCGTCCTGCTCCGCCTGGGTGGCCGCGCTCTGGGCCGTGGCGGCCTCGCGCCCGGCCAGGGCGGCGGCGCTGCTCGCGGCGTCGGCCTCCTTCTCCGCCCGGGTGGCGGCACCGCGGGCGCGCTCGGCTTCGACCTCCGCCTGGGTGGCGGTGGTACGGGCCGCGGTGGCGTCGGCGAAGGCCTGTTCGGCGGCCTGCCGGGCGAGGGCGGCGTCCGCTCTGGCCTGGGCGTCGGCCTGGTCCGCGCGGGCGGCGGCGGAGCGTGCCCTGGCGCCGTCCTCGGCGGCCTGGGCTGCGGACTTCAGCGCGGCGGCCGAGGAGCGGGCCGCGTCCGCGGAGGATCGGGCGGCGTCCGCCGCGGCCTTGAAGGCGGGCGCCACCTGGGCGTTGGCCCGGTCGGCGGTGGCCTTGGCGGCGTCGGCGGCCTTGACCGCCTCCGCGGCTCGGGCCTCGGCCTTGGCGACCTCCGCCTGGCCGGTCGCGATCGCGGCCTTGGCCACCTCGGCCGCCAGGTCGGCGCCGACGTCGGTGCCGGAGAACGGGGCGGTCAGCGCGATGGCGGTGTTGGCCGGGTCGGCGATGCCGGCGGCGGTGGAGCGGGCGGACGCGGATGCCTGGACGGCGACGGCGGCCTGGAGCTGGGCCATCGCGGCCTCGCGGGTGGCGCCGTCCGCCTCGTCCCGGGTGCGGTGGGCCGCCTGGAGGGACTGGTTGGCGCGGATGGCGGCGAGCCCGGCGAGGCGCACGGCCTCATGGGCGGCCATTCCGGCCCGGCCCTCCTGTGCGGTGGCCTCGGCGGCCTTGGAGTGGGCGCGCAGTGCGGCCGAGTGGGTGGCGGCGGCCTCCGAACGGGCCTTGTTCGCCGCGGCGTTCGCCATGGAGGCGGCCGCTTCGGCCTTGCCGGCTGCGGCGTTGGCGCGGGAGGCGTGCGCGGTGGCCTCGGTGGCGGCGGCCCGGGCCCGGGCCGCGGCGCCGGCCGCCTCGATGGCCGCGGAGCGCGAGCGGAAGGCCGCGTCGGTGGCCGCGTTCGCCGCCGAGCGGGCCGAGCCGGCCGCCTGCTTGGCGGTCGCGGCGTCGGCGCGCGCGGCGTCCGCGGCGGCCCGGGCGGCCTCGGAGCCCTCGGTGCCCCGGGTGGCCGCCTCCACCGCCTCGGTGGCCCGCAGCCGGGCCTGCTGGGCGTTGTTCTCCCGCTCGGCGGCCGCGGCGGCTTCCCGGGCCTTGCGGGCCTTGGTCTCCTCGCCCCGGGCCTTCTCGTCGGCCGTGGCGGCGATGCCCTCTTGGGTGGCGGCCCGGCCCCGGGCCTCGGAGGCCTTGGTCGCGGCCTGCTGGGCCTCAGCCCGCTTGGTGGAGGCTGTACGGGCCTCGGCGTCGGCCCGGGTACGGGCCTCGGCCGCGGCGGCCTGCTGCTGTTCCGCCCGGACGCGGGCCGCGGCGGCCAGCTCCCGCTCGCGCTCGGCGACGCCCCGCTGCTCGGCGGCGATCTTCGCCTGGTTCTGGGCCACCACCCGGGCGTCGCGGGTCTTCTGGGCGTGTGCCCAGGCGTCCTTCTCGGCCTGCTCCGCCGCGATCCGGGCCTGGCGGCCCTTGGCGGCGGCGTCGGCGGCGATCTTCGCCTGGGCCTCGGCCTGCCGGGCCATGGCGGCGGCGGCCTTGGCGTGCTCCTGGGCGTTGGTGCGCCAGGCCTCGGCCTGCTTGGCGTGCAGCTCGGCCTTGTTGGCGGCGTTGAGCCCGGCCGCGTCGGCGGCGGTGGCGTCGATGGCGTGCCGGGCGGTCTGCGCGGCACGGTGGGCGGCGTCGGCCGCGGCGGCGATGCCGATGGCGACCTGGGACCACTGGATCCCGTAGGTCAGTCCGGTCTCCACCAGGATGTCGGCCTGCACCTTGGCCTGCCCGGCGGCCACCTGCGCCTGCTTGGCGGCGGTGTCGGCGAAGCCGACCTGCCGGGCGGCGTCCTTTTTCACCTCGGTGTAGTCCGACAGCCGCTTGCCCGCCTTGTCCGCGGAAAGCATCCGGTCCGCGTCACGGGAGGCGGCGGCCGCCAGGCTCATCGCGTTGGAGGCGTTCTTCAGCGCCCGTACGGCGTCCCCGTGCACTGCGATCAGCTTGGTACGGGCCTGGGCGGCGCGGGCGGTGTCGTCGGCCAGCTTGCGCAGCCGCTCCGCCGCCTCCAGGGCCTCCTTCTGCTCCTTCTCCCGGGCGGCCCGCTCGTCGGCGTCCTTTTGCGCGGCGACCTGGTAGCCCTTGTCCAGGAACTCCGCGATGGCCTTGTCGTCACCGGTGGCGAGGGCGATCCTGGCCGCCCGCTGCACCTCGGGGCCGCCGCTGACGGCCAGCATCTCGACCCGCTTGCGGAGCTCCTGGGCCCGCTTGCGCTCGTTCTCCTCGGTGGTCTTGTCCCGCTGCCGGGCGATCTCCGCGCCGAAGGCGAGGAAGTCCGCGCGGTCCCGGGCGGTGCCCTTCAGGACCCGCTCGACCTCGGCGTTGAAGTACGGCCCGCCGGTGCCGCGCAGCGCCTCGATCTTCTTGCGGTTCTCGACATCGGCGGCGTTGCGCTTGTCCTGCGCCCGCTTGCGGGCCTCGGCCTCGCCGCGCTCCAGGAAGTCGCGGATCGCGTTGGGGTCGGTGCTCTCCAGCGCCTTCCTGGCGACCTCGCGTACCTCCTCTTCCTCGTCGAACTCCGCGTAGTCCTCGACCAGTTGCCGGTCGGCGTCGGCACTGAGCCGGGCCAGTGAGGTCATGGGCGCGCCGGGCGCCGGGGCGTCCGCCTCCGCCCGTAGCGCCGACGCGAGCAGCGCGGCGGTCGACGGTGCGACCACCGGTGCCTCGGGTGCCGCGGCCTGGGCCGGGGTGGTCAACCCGCCCAGCACCGCCGCGGCCACCACCGCCGAGACGGCCTTGGCGGCTGCCCGCAGCCATCCGGCCTGTCGTCCCCCGGTCTCGGCCCGTCTTCCGGCACCTGGCCGGAGTTTCCCCCTCATGGGAGCGTCCCTTTCCTTCTGAATGGATGAAGAAGAACGGGTGCTCCGGCCCGGTGTACGGTCCGGAGCACCCGGTGTGCGGCGGCCAGCCGACCCTCGGCGGAACGGCCGCTCCCGGCGCGGCGGCGGTCAGCCCGCCACCCGGGTCCCGCCCTCGCGGGCCTGGCGGAGGATGTCCTGCCAGAAAGCGGCGGAGCCGACGGCGTCCTGCTCCTCCCGGGACCAGGACCGCTCGTTCTCGCCCGCGGGGTCCGCCATGCGCTTCCACAACTCGTCCGCCGAGCCCCGCGCCAGGGCCTGCACGCCCCGCCAGGTCTCCGCCTGCCGCCCGGCCCGGGCCTGCTCCGCCAGCCACGCCGTCTCGGCGCCCTGCGCGTGCGCGGCCACGGCCTGCCAGGCGCGTTCGGCCTCCGCGCGGGCCGCGGCGGCGTCCAAGGCGCCGCGCAGCGCCTCCTCGGCGTCCACCGCGGCCCTGAGCAGCAGCGTCAGCGTCCGGTGGCGCAGCGCCTCGGACTCCGCGGTCCGCAGCCGGTGCCCCTCCAGGTCCAGCGCCCCGCCACTCACCCAGCCGAACCCGTAGAACTCGCGGACGTCCTCGTCCCCGGCGCCCGGCCGCAGCGCCCACTGGGCCGCCACCCGCACCTGCTCGCCCGGGTCGTGTGCGGCGAGCCCGGCGACGAACTCGCGGTCCTTCGCCCGTACGGCCTGCTGCTCGGTGGCCGCCGCCTCCCGGGCGCTCCGGTCCTTGGCCTGCGCCTGGGCGTAGCCGCTCTTCACGAAGGCGGCCCGGTCGGCGTCCGTACCCTTCAGCGCCTTCTCCGCGCCCGCGCGGGTGGCCGGGGCGAAGGAGGCGGGGTGGGTCGCCACCACGCGCTCGCAGAACTGCCGGTTGCGGGTACGGGTGTCCCGCAGCCGCTGTTTGGCGAGGTCGTACCCCCCGCCCGGTGCCAGCCACTCGGCGATCGCGGCGTCCCCGCGGGTGCTGCGCAGCGCGTTCCACGCCGAGGTCCGCAGCTCGGCCGGCAGTCCCGACAGGGCGATCCGCCGCACCTGCTCGCGCGCCCCGGCCGCCGCCGCGGCCAGCGCCGCCCGCGCCGCGTCGGCGGGTACGTCCGACTCGCTCGCCGCCGCCACCGGCGTACGCGGGAGGCCCCGGCCGTGGGCCGGGCCCACCACCGCCACCGGCAGCACCACCGCGGCGAGGACCGCGCAGGCGGCCGCCCTCGTCCGGGTGCTCACGGCGCCAGGGGAGGGGTGACCTCCCAGGCCGGGTAGGCGGCCAGTAGGTCGCGCCACTCGCCGTACCAGCCGGCGGTGAACAGCTCGTTCCGTGCGTTCACCTTCACCTGGTGGTGCTTCTTGGTGCCTTCCCAGAGGAACCAGGCCGCCGAGGTCTTTCCGGGCACCCAGCCCTGGAGGCCAGGGCACCAGGTGGCGCTGTTCTCGAACGCCGCGGTGTTGTTGTTCGCTCCCAGGACGACCAGGCCCTCGTCCGTGGTGCCCTTGAGGTAGTGGCCGGACTTGTTCGCGGCCTCGAACGAGAAGCAGCCGGCCTTCCCCGACAGCGCCGGCAGCACCAGCCAGGTGGCGGCCCCGCGCAGCGGGATGTTCTGCGGGGACACCGGACCGACGGTGGCCGCCGCGCCGTTGACCCCCGAGTGGTACACCGGCAGCCACTTCTCCGCCGGGCTGCTCTGCACCCGCAGTGACAGCGACTGGCGCCGGGCCCGCCGCTGGCCGGCCTCCGAGAGGAACTCCGCGACCTGCACGTCACCGGCCGCCAGCGCCTTCTCCGCCGACGAGACCAGATGCGGGTTGAACGGGCTCTTCTTCGCGGTGTCCAGGATCTGCCGGGCCAGCACCCGGTTGGCCTCCGCCAGCTTCTCCCGCCGGGCCGCGTCGTCGCGCTTGTAGGCCGCGTCGGCGCCGGTGTAGAGGAAGTCCAGCCAGTCCACGGCCTTGGTGCTGAGCACCGCCTTCTGGGCGGCCCGGTACAGCTCGGAGTCCTTCAGGTCCGCCGGCGCCAGGCGCAGCATCTCGCGGATGAAGTCGTCGTCGCTCATGTCGAGCAGGCTCTGGGAGATCGGGATACGGAACAGCGCGGCCACGTTCTTGCGCGCGGCCTGGTTCCTGCGGAGCTCCGCCTCCTTGCGGTTCTTCTCCTCCAGCTCCTCCAGCTCCTTGGCCACGTCCTTCTTGTGGGCCTCGCGCGCGCCGTTGACGATGAACTCCCGCCAGGCCGCCGCGTCCGCCAGCAGCGCCCGCGTCGCCGCCGCGCGCACCTCGGGACCGGAGGCCTCGTGCCGCAGGATCGCGCGGATGAAGTTGTCGTCGCTGAGCCCCAGCAGCTCCGGGGTGCTCGGGATGCCGATGGCCAGCAGCGCCTGCTGCCGGGCCAGCCGCGCCGCCCGCTCGGCCTCGGCCTTGTCCCGCTCACGCTGCTTGTCCTGCTGGTGCGCCTCGTGGATGCCGGTGACGATGAACGCCACATGGTCCGCGTCCGCGGTGCTCGCCACGGCCTTCTCGGCCGCCGTGCGCACCGAGTCCAGCCGCTCCCCGGCCTCGTTCGCCTTCCGCCACAGCGCGTGGATGAAGTCGCTGTCGGACAGCAGCAGTACGTCCGCGGTGGGGTCCAGACCCACCACCGCCGCCGCGTTCACCCGCTGGGTCTCGTCGGTGCCGATGGTGCCGGCGTCCACCGCCGCCCGCACCGACCGGTCCGCGGCCGCCGGCGCGGCCGGCACCGGCGCGGCGGACACGGTGCTCTGGCCGCTCACCGCGAGGACGGCGGCAACGGCAGTGGTGGCCACGGCGCCGCGCCGCACGGTGGTGCGGACCTGGCGTGGAGCGTTTCTTCGCATGCGAATCTCTCTTTTCTTTGTTCCGTACTGAATTCCTTCAGAAGGCGCACGAGGGCATGGCAAGGCGGCGGCTCGGCACAATTCCGGAAACCGGCAGCCCGGCGAGACGCTCGGGCATGGCGAGCGTCGGGCGTGCGGGTGTGAGGACGGTGTCGGGCTCGTGCGCGACGGCGCGGGAGAGCCCTGATCAGACGTGTATGACCAGGGCCTACGGCGCGGTGAGCGCGCTCCTCGGCAGCCTGGCCCGTGGACGAAGATCCCCCGATGAATTCCGCAACTCGATTCCCCCGAAAATGCGCCCCCCTACAGGAGGGTGGTTCAGACGGCAGGGCGAATGGGCCCCGCGTTCATGCCGCGTAGATGGTCATTCGACGCAGTCGCCGTGACCCTATCAAGATCGGTGATCTCCGGTGGGCGAATATCGGCCACTCTTGTCCGCGAACCCGATGGCGGGCACCCGCGGTCGATACGGGCGGACGTCCGTACCCCCGCCCCGGGCGCCGCCGCCAGTTCAGGCCGCTGCCGACGCGTTCCGCTCGCTCGCCCACTTCCGCCAGTCGCGCGGGGACTGCCCGTACTCCTTGCGGAAGGCCCGGCTGAAGTGGCTCGGGCTCACAAAGCCCCGGCGCCGGGCGACCGCCGCCACACCGTCCCGGGCGGCGGCGGGCTCCAGCAGTTCCTGGCGGCAGCGCCTGAGCCGCTCCGCGCGGATCCGTCGGCCCACTGACGACTCCTCGGCGCGGAACAGCACATGCAGATAGCGGACCGAGATGAAGTGCGCGGCGGCGATGGCGGCCGGCGACAGTTCGGGGTCGCCGAGGTGGCGGACGATGCGGTCCTTCACCCGGACGAGCAGGGCCACGGCCCGGTCGGGCGCCTGCGGGGCGAACCGCCCGCACCACTCGTCGATCAGCATCGCAAGCAGATCCGGCGCCGTCCTGTCCAACTGGTGGCCCACCGCCTCCTCCGACTCGGCCGCGGACCGCCCCAGTCGGGAGAGACAGGACGCCACCAGCCGGTGGCAGCCGTCCGTGCGGGCGAACGCGGTCGCGGTCACCGCCCGCAGGTCCCCGTCCCGTACCCGGAGGTCGGCCCGGGGAACTGGAGGAACAGGAAGCGGAAGGGGCACCGCAGTTCCTCGCGGAACGGCCGCGAGGGGTCGGAGAGCGACAACTCCCCGGGCCCGATCCGCGACTGCCGGCCGTCCCGGTCCTTGAGCGCCGCACCCCGCTGCTGGAGGCTGAGGACGAGGAAGTCGTCACCGTTCCGGGCGATGAGCCGACGGTTGCGCGTCACCGCCTGCGGCCCCGCCTCGACCCGGGACACCTGTACGGGGCCGAGTTGCCGGGTGACGATGCGCCCGGGGGACGGGGCCGCCTCCAGGAACCGCACATCGAGCGGGACGAACGCCCGGGACACCACCTCGTGCCAGAGCTCGGCGAAAGCAGGATCAGGCGACTCGGGGGACACTGTTCCTCCGGTCGTTCCGGAGCGATAGACGACCACATCGGCTCCGGGACCCACCAGGAACGACCACAGGCACAAGCACGGGAAGAAGTACGGGAAGACGTGCGGGGACAAGCACAGGGTTGATCAGGACCCGAACCGTTTCTGATCAGTACAACCGCTCCCTCGCCCACTACGCCCGCGCGCTCCTCACCGCCCCCGACGGCGCCTGAGCGGCCGGTACGGCGAATCCGCCGGAGCGGCGGCCGAGTTGACCCGCCCGTAAGAGGGCCGACACCCGCACTCGCTACCCTGGACCGACGGCGACGGAAGGCGGGCGGACGTGGGCTGGCTGCGGCGGGGACCCAGGCGGGACGGCGAGGACGCGCCGAGGGATCCCGAGTTCGCGTACTTCTCCCGGAACGAGGCCGCGCTCTTCCGCGGCCGGGTCCGGGAGACCTTCGCCGAACTCGGCCTGGAGGTCACCGTCTACGCGGACCACGTCATCGACGACCGGGGGCGCCGCTTCGGCCTCACCAACCTCGCCGCCGTCTGCCACCAGGACCGGCGCGGCCCCCGCGTCTGGCCCGGCCTGATCCGCCGCCACGTCGAACTGGTCGTCCGGGCCATGGACGGCCCCTCCGCGCTCGACACCCTGCCGCCCGAGCGCATCCGCTCCCAGCTCTACCCCCGGGTCGTCAACGGCGACGGCCTCGACGCCGGCTCCTTCGGCTACGCCAGGACCGTCGCCCCCGGCCTGTACGAGATCCTGGCCCTCGACCTGCCCGAGAGCGTCATGATGCTCACCGACGACGCCCTCGCCCGGCTCGGCAGCCACGCCCAGCTCCGCGACCGGGCCCTGCGCAACCTGCGCGGCCTCCCCGTCGAGGGACACGAGACCGTCCGCGACGCCGACGGCATGTGCTTCGAGGTCGTCCTCGGCGACTCCTTCTACACCGCGAGCCGCGTCCTCGACCTCGACGGGGTCGCCCGTCGCGTCACCGGCCTGCCGCTCGGCGAGCACGGCGCCCTGGTCGCCCTGCCCTTCCGGCACCAGCTCGCCTTCCACCCCATCCGGGACACCTCCATCATCCCGGCCCTCGGCGCGATGGCCTCCTTCGCCGCCACCGGCTACGAGGACACCCCGGGCGCCATCAGCCCGTACGTCTTCTGGTGGCGCGACGGCACCCTCACCCAGCTCAGCGAGCACGACGAGGAGCGCGGCGACCTGCGGATCGTCGTCGGCGACGACTTCCAGGAGCTCCTGGAACGGCTCATCGCCCAGGGCCCCGACCGCCGCTGACCGGTCGCGGCCCGGGCCCCCGCCGGGCGGGACGCCGTACGTCCGGGGCGCGCCGCTTCGACGACGCCCCGCACGGGACGGCGGTCGTGGAGCGACCGGGACGGCGGGAATCAGCCGTCCGACAGGACCACCGCCGACTCCGCCGGCACCCGCAGGACCCCGTCCTCCGCCGGCGGGTCGACCGGCTCCCACGACGCCAGGACCCGGTCCCGGCCGTTGGAGCCGAGCGGGATCACCGCCGGCTCCTTGCCCAGGTTCACCGCCACCCGCAGGTCCCCGCGCCGGAAGACCAGCCAGCGGTCCTCCTCGTCGTACGCGACCTTCACGCCCCCCAGGTCCGGGTCCGTCAGGTCCGGCAGGGTGCGGCGCAGCGCGATCAGCTCCCGGTGCCAGGCGAGCAGCCGCCTGTGCGGATCCTCCTCGCGCTCGGACCGGTCCAGGACCGAGCGGTCCCGGGTGGCCCGGTCCTGCGGGTCGGGCACCTCGTTCTCGTCCCAGCCGTGCTCCGCGAACTCCCGCCGCCGCCCCCGCCGCACGGCCTCCGCGAGCTCCGGGTCGGTGTGGTCGGTGAAGTACTGCCAGGGGGTCGTCGCCCCCCACTCCTCGCCCATGAACAGCATCGGCACCGAAGGCCCGGTCAGGACCAGGGCCGCCGCGCAGGCGAGCAGACCGGGGGAGACCGAGGCCGAGAGACGGTCCCCGAGGGCCCGGTTGCCGATCTGGTCGTGCGTCTGCGCGTACCCCAGGAAGCGGTGGGCGGGGGTCCGCTCCCGGTCCACCGGCCGCCCGTGGTGGCGGCCCCGGAAGCTGGAGTACGTGCCGTCGTGGAAGAAGACGTGCGTCAGCGTCTTGGCCAGCGCCGCGATCGGGGCCCGCGCGAAGTCGGCGTAGTAGCCCTGGGACTCGCCGGTCAGGGCGGTGTGCAGGGCGTGGTGGAAGTCGTCGTTCCACTGGGCGTGGAGCCCGACCCCGCCGAGCGTGCGCGGGGTCGTCGTGCGCGGGTCGCCCATGTCGGACTCGGCGATCAGGAAGTGCTGGCGGCCCTGCTCCCGCGCCAGCTCGTCCACGGCCGCCGACAGCTCCTCCAGGAACGTCAGCGCCCGCGTGTCCGCGAGCGCGTGCACCGCGTCCAGCCGCAGTCCGTCGATCCGGTAGTCCCGCAGCCAGGCCAGCGCGCTCCCCAGGAAGTACGCCCGCACCTCGTCCGAACCGGCCGCGTCCAGGTTCACCGCCGCGCCCCACGGGGTGTGGTGGGTGTCCGTGAAGTACGGCCCGAAGGCGGGCAGGTAGTTGCCGGACGGGCCCAGGTGGTTGTGGACCACGTCGAGGACCACGCCCATCCCGAGCCCGTGGGCCGTGTCCACGAACCGCTTCAGGGCCTCGGGACCGCCGTACGGCTCGTGCACCGCCCACGGCGCCACCCCGTCGTACCCCCAGCCCCACGTCCCGGGGAACGGGCACAGCGGCATCAGCTCCACATGGGTGATGCCGAGGCCCGCCAGCTCACCGAGGCGTCCGGCCGCCGCGTCGAGCGTGCCCTCGGGGGTGAAGGTGCCGACGTGCAGCTCGTACAGGACGGCCCCGCGCAGCCGCAGCGCCGGGGCCTCGTTCCGCCAGGCGTACGCGGAGTGGTCGACGACCGCGCTCCGGCCGTCGGGCCCGTCGGGCAGCCGGCGGGAGCGCGGGTCGGGCAGCACGGGGCCGTCGTCCACGGCGAAGCCGTACCGGTCGCCGTCCCCGGCGGGCACCACGCCCGTCCACCAGCCGTCCCGCTCGGCGTCCCGCTCCAGGGGGTGGCCGGTGCCGTTCAGCTCCAGCGTCACCCGGTCACGTGCGTTCGGCGCCCACACCTCGAAGAGCACGGGAATCCCCTCGTCGTCTGAAGTCTTCCGACTTTCTTGAAGTCGTCGGAGCCGGTCGGCCGTGCCGGTGGCCGCGACCGGTCACCGCGACCATCCTGGCAGCCGGGACCCCCGCGTGCCCGGTGCATCTCCTGCGCGGCGGGGCCCTTCTGGACACTTCGGGCCCGCCGGACCGACAATCTCGGGTGTGACGACCCCTTTCGAGCTTCCGGCGAACTCCCCTCGGCTGACCGACGCCGAGCGGGACCGCGCGCTGGTGCTGCTCCGTGAGGGCGCCGCCCAGGGCCGCCTCTCGCACGACACCTTCCTCTACCGGATGGAGCGCGCGCTCCAGGCCCGCCGGCCCGACGAGCTCGACCTGCTCGTCGCCGATCTGAGGACCGAGGGGACCTGGACCCGGCGCGTGGTGGGCGTGGTGGAGCGGATGTCCGCGTTCACGGCGAAGCTCGGGCGCGCCTGGCACGCGGAGCGGCTGCCGAAGCTGCTCCTTCCGCGCCCCGGCCCGCACCCGCTGCGGATAGGGCGCGACCCGGTCAACGGACTGCGGCTCAGCCACGAGACCGCCTCCCGGCTGCACGCCGAACTCTCGCTCCAGGGCGGGATGTGGGTGCTGCGCGACCTCGGTTCGACGAACGGCACCACCGTCAACGGGCGCCGGGTCACCGGCGCGGTGGTGGTGCGCCCCGGGGACGTGGTCGGTTTCGGGCAGATGGCGTTCCGCCTCTCCCACGACTGAGCCCTCCCCGACCCCTCCGGGCCCTCCGGAGGTTCACCCGTTCGGCGGTGCATGGGTGGGCGGCGGGAAGCCCCGGATGGTGGGCTGGACCGGACGCGCGCCACGTTCTCCGGCCCGCGGCACCCACCGCCGACCGACAGGGGGCGTGATGACCGCCGAACCGACCCGAGGCATACGCGACGACCGGCCGGAGGGCCGGAGCACCCCCGACGAGCGGCCGGAAGGCCGGAGCGCCCCCGACCACGGACCGGAAGGCCCGGGGATCCGCGACGACCGGCCGGAAGACCGGAGCACCCCCGACCGCCGGCCGGAGGGCCCGGGCATCCGCGACGACCGGCCGGAAGACCGGAGCACCCCCGACCACGGACCGGAAGGCCCGGGCATCCGCGACGGCCGGCCGGAAGACCGGAGCGCCCCCGGCCGGCGGCCCGAAAGGTCCGGCGGGGCCTGGACCCGGCTGCCGGCCATGAGCCCGGCCGCCCCCTCGGCGGCCGCCTCCTCGGCACCGGGGCCGGACCGCGCCACCTCCCCCGTACGGACCGCCCGGGGCGCCGCGCCCCTCCCCGGCCGCGTGCGCACCGCGCCCGTACCGGCCACCGGCGACTCCGCCCGCACCGGCGGCGCCGGCGGGCGGACCGTCGCGCCGAGCCCCCTCGACCCCGGCGCTTCGCAGGACCCGCACGGCATCCACCGCAGGCTCCGCGAGGAGTTCCCGCTGACCTACGACCCGCTGCTGCGGGCCTGGGTCCTCAGCCGGTACGCCGACGTGGCCACGGCCCTCACCGACGGCCGCTTCACCCACGGCCACCGCCCCGGCGACCCGCCGTGCGCCCGCGCCCACGTCGACGTCGACACGGCCGCGCTGCGGTCCGCCACCGAGCGCACCGCACACGTCCTCGCCCGCCGGATCGCCGAGCGGCCGCAGGCCGACCTGGTCGCCGACTTCTGCCACTGGCTGCCCGCCGGCACCGTCGCCGCCGCCGTCGGCGTCCCCTACCGGGACATGATGCGGCTGGTCCGGGGCCGGGCGGCCGGGGCCCTCGCCGGGGAGTGCGGCACCCAGATCGCCGTACGGGAGAAGGCGCTCGCCTCCTTCCTCGGCAACGTCCTCTCCGACCCCGACCAGGTCGCCGCCCTCCGCGACGCGCCCGCCGCGCTCGTGGCCCGCGCCTGGACCGAGTCGCTGCGCCGCGATCCGCCCGTGCAGATCGCGGTCCGCCGCACCGCCGCCGAGGTCCCGGTGAGCGGCGGCACCATCCCGGCGGGCTCGTCCGTCGCGCTGCTCGTCGGCTCGGCCGGCCGGGACCCGGAGCGCTTCCGGGACCCCGACCGCTTCGACCCGCTCCGCGACGACCCGGGCCAGCTCACCTACGGCCCCGGTTTCTGCCCGGCCGTCCTCCTGGCCGGCATCGAGGCCGAGTACGCCCTGCGGGCCCTCTTCGCGGAGATGCCCCGGCTGCGCCTCGCCGACGGCTTCCGGCCCACCGCCGCCGGGCTCATCACTCGCGCCCCGCGCACCCTGATCGTCCGCCCCGGGGGCTGAACCCGAGGCCGGGCCCGAGGCTGCGGCGCGACCCCGTCGCCACTGCTAGGGTGTCGTGCGCTCGTCAACCGAGCCATATTTGATACCACTTTCAACGGGGTTTGAAACATGAATAAGCGTCATATCCGCGCGCTCGCCGTCTTCGGCATCGCCGTCGTCGCCCTGACCGGTGCCCGCGGCTCGGGCGGTGGCGGCTGCGACAACCACAGCAGCTCCGGCTCCAGCAGCTCCAGCAGCTCCAGTGGCGGCAGCGGCACCCACCACGACAACGACGACAACGGCAGCACCTCCGGCGGTTCCGTGCCCGGCGGTTCCAGCAGCGCGAACCAGGCCCTGCGCGACATCACCATCGACAAGTGCGCGTACGACGCGGCGACCAAGAACCTCACCGCGAAGATCACCATCAAGAACGACGGCGTGCTCGACTACGACTACGACGTCACGCTGAAGTTCAAGGGCACCTCCGCGGTCTCCGCCACCGCGACCACCACCGACGTCGCGGTCGCGGCGGGCGCCTCCAAGAGCGTCGACGTGGCCACCGCGTACCCCGGCACCGGCGACGGTTCCGAGTACACCAAGTGCGAGGTCACGCGGGCCAGCCGCTCCTGACCCACGGAAGGGGGGCGGGGACGCGATCCGCCCCCGCCCCCCTTCCGTCATCCCGCCTCGTCCGCGATCCGGGCGAGCAGCGCCACCGGCCGCTCCTCGAAGAGCTCCGCCAGCTTCAGCTCCGTCGCCGGGCCGCCGGTGAACTCCCGCACCCCGCCCAGGGCGTCGGCCCAGCGGCCCTCCGGCAGGACCAGCTCCGTGTCCTGCCAGCCGCCCGCCTCCGCGAGCCGCAGCGGGAGCCGGGTCACGGCCGTCACCACTTCGCCCCCGCGCGCGAAGGCCAGGCAGTGGGCGGCGGCCGGCCCCTCGGCCGCCAGCGGCACGTACGCCCCGCCCGGCCCGAAGGCCCCCGGGCGCTCGCGCCGCAGCCGCAGCGCCGCCCGGACCAGGGCCGTCCGGTCGTCGTCCGGACCGGCCGCGAACGGCGCCCGGTTGTCCGGGTCCACGAGCGCCCGGTACTCCCGCTCCGTGTTCTGGTACAGCTCCGGCACCCCCGGCATCGTCAGCTGCGCGAGCAGCGCGCCCAGCGCGTGCGCCCGGATGTGCGGCTCCAGGGCGAAGGCCGCCTCCGAGGCCGCCCGGAGCGGGATCCGGCCGGGCCCGGCCGCCGCGAACTCGGCCACCGCCCGCTCGTACTCCTCGTCCGGCTCGGTCCAGCTGGTCCTGAGCCCCGCCTCCCGCACGGACTTGAGGAGCGCGGGCACCAGCCGGTCCGCGTCCGGGGTGCCGAGGCCGAAGGCCGTCTGCCACGCCGTCCACGCCAGGTGCTGGTCGGGCGCGGGCACCCCCGCGACCTCCTCCAGGAGCTCCGCCCACACCTCCGGGCACTGGGCCAGGACCGCGATCGCGGCCCGCACGTCCGCGCTCCGCTTGGTGTCGTGCGTCGACAGGACCGTGCCCGTGGCCGGCCAGTCCCGGGCGATCCGCAGGCAGTACGCGTGGAACTCCTCCACCGGCACCGCCGGGCGCCCCGCGTCCCCGCCCACCTCGTTGGCCGAGAGCAGCGGCGTGTACCGGTAGAAGGCCGTGTCCTCCACGGACTTGGCCCGCAGCGCCGAGGAGGTCTGCGCGAACCGGGCCCGGAACGCCCGGTGCTCGGGCCCGTCGCCCCGCAGGCCGAGCGCCAGGTCCCGTACGAGGTCGACCGCCGACGCCTCCTCCTCCACCGCGAACGCGGCCTTCGCGCCGCGCGCCGCCTCCGGGGTGATCACCTCCTCGCCGCCGGTCCGGTACGTCCGGTAGACCGGGACCCGGACGAGCAGTTCCCGGATCGCGGTGCGCAGCGCCCAGGGCGCGTGGTCCCGCAGGTCCGGGTCGGCGGCGCAGATCCGCTCCGCGATCCGGGTCAGCGCGGCCGTCTCGGCGGCCAGGTCGTGCCCGACCACCTCGTACGCGGCGCGCCGCTCGGTCGCCTCCCAGCGGCCGCCCCGGTCGGCGGCCTTGCCGACGTACCCCCGGTACAGCTCGGCGAGCGTGTCGGCGCCCACGGGATCGGTGAAGACCCCGTCGAGCCGCCGCAGCGCGTCGTACCCCGTGGTGCCCGCCACCGGCCAGGCCCCGGGCAGCTCCTCCGTACCGGTGAGGATCTTCTCCACCACCGTCCAGCAGCGCCCGCCGGTCGCCTCCGCCAGGTCCTCCAGATAGCCCTGCGGGTCCGCGAGGCCGTCCGGGTGGTCGATGCGCAGCCCCTCGACCACCCCGTCCGCGACCAGCTCCAGGATCTTGGCGTGGGTGGCCTCGAAGACCCCGGGCTCCTCCACCCGCACCCCGATGAGGTCGGAGACGGTGAAGAAGCGCCGGTAGTTGAGCTCGGTGCGGGCGAGCCGCCACCAGGCGAGCCGGTACCACTGGGCGTCCAGCAGCTCGTCCGGCGGCAGCCCCTCCGTGCCGGGGCGCAGCGGGAACTCCTGCCCGTCCAGGCGCAGCACCCCGCCGGAGACCCGGAACCGGTCCCGCACCTCCGGGAGCCGCGCGGGCAGCACCGGGAGCAGCAGCCGGCCGTCCCCGGCCCGCCAGTCCACGTCGAACCAGCGGGCGTACGGCGAGTCCGGGCCGTCGCGGAGCACGGCGCGCAGCGCGTGGTTGTGGACGGGGGAGGCCGCCATGTGGTTGGGCACCAGGTCCACGACCAGGCCGAGCCCGTGCGCCCGGGCGGTCGCGGCCAGGGCCCGCAGCCCCTCCTCGCCGCCCAGCTCGGCCCGTACGGACCGGTGGTCGGTGACGTCGTAGCCGTGGGTCGAACCGGGCACCGCCTCCAGGACGGGGGAGAGGTGCAGATGGGAGACCCCGAGACCGGCCAGGTGCGGCACGGCGCGCTCGGCGGCCGCGAACGGGAAGTCCGGCTGGAGCTGGAGCCGGTAGGTGGCGGTCGGCAGGGCGGTGAGGCACGAGAGCGGGGGACGGGCCGGAAAGGAGGTCATGCGAACGTACGTACCCGGCTGGAGGGCTTCTCTGTCATCGCCTCCGCGTCCATCCGTGCCCACCGCCCGGGATTCCCCCGAAAGGATGACGCCGAACGGCCCCGCCGGGTGACCGGCGGGGCCGTGGTCCTCACGCGGTGCTCAAACGGTGCTCAGGCCGGCCGGCGCAGCACCGTCAGGCTGAGCGGCGCGAGCGTCACCCGCTCGCCGCCCGCCAGCTCCGGCCCCTCGTGCGGCGGCATGCCCTGCGGGTCGGAGGTGTCCACGACCATGCGCCAGTAGTGGCCGTGGCTGTCGGGCACCGAGAACTCCAGCTCCTTCGAGGAGGCGTTGAACATCAGCAGGAAGGAGTCGTCGGCGATCCGCTCGCCCTGCGTGCCCGGCTCCGAGATCGCGTTCCCGTTGAGGAAGACGGTCAGCGCCTGGGCGTGCGCCGCCTGCCAGTCCCGGGAGGTCATCTCCTCGCCCTCGGGCGTGAACCAGGCGATGTCGGTCAGCTCGTCGTGGGTGCCCTCGACCGGCCGCCCGTGGAAGAAGCGCCGCCGCCGGAAGACGGGGTGCTCGCGGCGCAGCCGCACCATCGCCCGGGTGAAGCGGAGCAGCGTGGCCTCGGCCTCGCTGTTCTCCTTGGGCCACCGGACCCAGGACACCTCGTTGTCCTGGCAGTACGCGTTGTTGTTGCCGCCCTGCGTCCGCCCGAACTCGTCGCCGTGGCTGAGCATCGGCACGCCCTGCGACAGCATCAGGGTGGCGAGGAAGTTGCGCATCTGGCGGGCGCGCAGCTCGTTGATCCCGACGTCCTCGGTCTCGCCCTCCGCTCCGCAGTTCCACGAGCGGTTGTGGCTCTCGCCGTCCCGGTTCCCCTCGCCGTTCGCCTCGTTGTGCTTCTCGTTGTAGGAGACGAGGTCGCGCAGGGTGAAGCCGTCGTGGCAGGTCACGAAGTTGACCGAGGCGAGCGGCCGCCGCCCGTCGTCCTGGTACAGGTCGGAGGAGCCGGTCAGCCGGGAGGCGAACTCCGCGAGGGTGCGCGGCTCGCCCCGCCACAGGTCCCGCACGCAGTCCCGGTACTTGCCGTTCCACTCGGTCCACAGCGGCGGGAAGTTCCCCACCTGGTAGCCGCCCTCGCCCACGTCCCACGGCTCGGCGATCAGCTTCACCTGGCTCACCACCGGGTCCTGCTGCACCAGGTCGAAGAAGGACGAGAGCCGGTCCACCTCGTGGAACTGGCGGGCCAGGGTGGCCGCCAGGTCGAAGCGGAAGCCGTCCACGTGCATCTCGGTCACCCAGTACCGCAGGCTGTCCATGATCATCTGGAGCACGTGCGGGGACCGCATGAGCAGCGAGTTCCCGGTGCCGGTGGTGTCGAAGTAGTGCGCGGGCGCGTCGTCCACGAGCCGGTAGTACGAGGGGTTGTCCAGGCCCCGGAAGGAGAGGGTCGGGCCCAGGTGGTTGCCCTCGGCGGTGTGGTTGTAGACCACGTCGAGGATGACCTCGATGCCCGCCTGGTGCAGGGCCCGGACCGCCGACTTGAACTCCAGGACCTGCTGGCCCCGGTCGCCCCAGGACGCGTACGCGTTGTGCGGGGCGAAGAAGCCGATCGTGTTGTAGCCCCAGTAGTTCGAGAGGCCCGCGTCCGCGAGCCGGTGGTCGTTCACGAACTGGTGGACGGGCATCAGTTCGAGCGCCGTCACCCCCAGCTCCTTCAGGTGCCCGATCACCGACGGGTGCGCCAGGCCCGCGTACGTGCCCCGCAGCTCCTCGGGGAGGTCCGGGTGCAGCATCGTCAGGCCCTTCACGTGGGCCTCGTAGATGACCGTGTGGTGGTACTCGGTGCGCGGGCGCCGGTCGTCGCCCCAGTCGAAGTACGGGTTGACCACGACCGAGGCCATCGTGTGCGGGCCGGAGTCGAGGTCGTTGCGCGCGTCCGGCTTCCCGAACGGGTAGCCGTACACCGCCTCGCTCCACTCGATCCGCCCCGACATCGCGCGCGCGTAGGGGTCGAGCAGCAGCTTCGCCGGGTTGCAGCGCAGCCCCTGCTCCGGGGCGTACGGGCCGTGCACCCGGAACCCGTACCGCTGTCCGGGCATCACGCCCGGCAGATAGGCGTGCCGCACGAACGCGTCGGTCTCGCGCAGCTCCACCGCCGTCTCCGAGCCGTCGTCGTGGAGCAGACACAGCTCGATCCTGTGGGCGGCCTCCGAGAAGACCGCGAAGTTGGTTCCCGCACCGTCGTAGGTGGCGCCCAAGGGGTACGCCTGTCCCGGCCAGACCTGCATGGATACGACTATTCCTCTTCTGTCCGGGTTCTTCTGGATGGTCTTCGGCCAGATCCTGCCCGAAAGAGCGGCCGGCTCCTAGGACTTCGCCGTGTCCTACCGGGTGACCGCCGACCGGAGGGGGACGGGGGAGGAAATGTGTGCGAAACGACGTACCGCCGCTCGGGGGAACGGGCAACTCGGGAGACTCCGGACGGACCGCCTCCGGAGTCAACATCGGGTTCCGCCGCGTCGCCCCGCGCGGGGTCCGCCGGCCGGCCCCGGTCCACCGGCGGACCCCGCCGGCGCCCGGGGGCGCAACCGCTATGAATCAGCTCACTCCACCCGATCTCGCCCCACGGAACGAGCGCTTCCGGCTTGGCAGTTGAGGAAGGAGGCCGACGATCCTGCTGCATCGCCTCCCGCTCCCGGAGTACCCTTCCTTGATCGTTGTCGGAGTGGTCGAAACGAGCGTCCAGGAGCAGAAGGCGGTGCGCGGGTGAGCTCGGGAGGTCTGGAGCTGCCCCCAGGGGACGCGGGTCGGGACGGAGGTCCGGCCGGCCCCGCCGAGGCGCCGCCCGGGGCGGCCGCGCCCCCGGGGGCCGGCGCGCCGCCGGGCGCGGGCACGCCCCCGGGCGCCGGTGCGCCGCCCGGCACGGTGGCCGTGACCAGGCCGGTCGAGATAGGGGTCGAGCTCGACTGGGACGCCGAGGCCTGGAGCGAGGTCCGCACCCGGGCCCAGCGCGCCGGCCGCGCCTACATCTGGCTGAATCTCGTCGAACAGCGCCTGCGGGCCGTCGTCGCCGCCGTCCTGCGGCCCGTCTACGAACCGGTCCACGGCGAGGAGTGGGTGGTCGCCGCCGCCGGACCGGCCGGCCAGGAGTGGGTGCAGCGCGCGGTCGCCGTGCGCGAGGTCTCGCGGCGCAAGGGCTACCTCCTCGACCCGGCCGACGACAACGTGCTGAGCTTCCTCACCCTCCCGCAGCTCCGCGAGCTGATGGTGCAGCACTGGCCCTGCTTCGAGCCCTACTTCGACGACCGGCGCGAGGTCGAGCTCGCCCTGGACGAGCTGGAGGTCACGCGCAACGTGGTCTCCCGCAACCGGGCCCTCTCGCTGACCGTCCTCGCCCAGTCCGAGCGCGCCTCCGCCCGCATCCTGGAGATCCTCGGCAGCGGGGCCGGGGTCCCGTCCGCCGACCGGCTGCCCGTGGACGCCGTCGAGGACCTCGTCGGCGACCGGTACGCGGACGTGGTGCAGGTCCACCCCGACCGGGTCCGGCTCCAGCGGCAGCTGCCCGCCGAGGACCTCTTCGGCGGGGCCCGCCGCCTCGACGCCACCGGCATAGGCCTGAACCTGCTCGTGCAGAACTTCTCCGGGCGCCGCATGGTGCGCCTCGCCGAGTCCGGCTGCCGGACCCGGCTCCTCTTCCTCAACCCCGCGAGCAGCGCGGTCAAGCGCCGCGAGCGGGAGCTCGGCCTGAAGAAGGGCGAACTGAGCCGCTCGGTCGAGATGAACATCCTGCACATGCGCCGGGTCCGCTCCAAGCTCCGCGACCCCGGCGCCTTCCAGATCCACGTCTTCGACGAGACCCCCCGCTTCACCGCCTACCTGGTGGACGGCGACGGCCCCGACGGGGTCGGCGTCGTCCAGTCCTACCTGCGCCGCGCCCGGGGCATGGAGGCCCCCGTCCTCGTGCTGCGCGGCGGCGGCCGGAACGTGGTCCGCCACGACCGGCACGCCCGCGACGGGGACCACGGGCTGTTCGAGACGTACCGGGAGGAGTTCGAGTCGGTCTGGCTCGACTCCCGGCCCGTCTCCTGACCTCCCCGGGCGGAGAAGGGGGACCCGGGGCGGTTGTCAGTGCGGCGTGCGAGGGTGGTCAGTACCACGGGGGAGATCACGTAAGGAGGACCCGATGGCTTGGCACGGCGAGACGCTGGTCGGCTTCGACCTGGAGACGACCGGCACCGACCCGATGGAGGCCCGCATCGTGACGGCCTCGGTCGTGGAGGTGGACGGCGGGGGGACCGTCGCCCGGCGGCGGGACTGGCTCGCCGACCCGGGGGTCGGCATCCCCGACCAGGCCGCCGCGATCCACGGCATCACCACCGAGCGCGCGGCGGCCGAGGGCCGGCCGGTGCGCGAGGTGGCCGACGAGATCGCGAAGGCCCTCACGGAGTACTGGGAGGACGGCGTCCCGGTCGTCGCGTACAACGCCTCGTTCGACCTCACCCTCCTCGCCGCCGAGCTGCGCCGCCACGGGCTGCCCTCGATGGAGGAGCGGCTGGGCGGGACCGGGATCGGCCCGGTGGTCGACCCCTACACCATCGACCGCGCCGTCGACCGCTACCGGCGCGGCAAGCGGACCCTGGAGGCGGTCTGCGGCGAGTACGGCGTCGTCCTCGAATCCGCCCACGAGGCCGCGGCCGACGCGCTCGCCGCCGTCCGGGTCGCCGTCGCGATAGCCGAGCGGCACCGGCGGGTGGCCGACCTCGACCCGGCCGAGCTGCACGCGCGCCAGATCGACTGGTACCGCGCCTGGGCCGAGGACTTCCAGGCCTTCCTGCGCCGCAAGGGCGACGCGGAGGCGGTGGTCGACGCGGCGTGGCCCCTGCGCGACGCGGTGGTGCCGGCGCGCTAGTTCTCCTTGAGGAAGGAGAGCAGCAGCTCGTTCACCTTCTCCGGGCGGTCGAGCTGGAGCCAGTGGCCCGCGTCCTCGACCCGCTCGTAGCGCCAGTCCCCGGCGACGTGCTCGCCCGTGCGGGACATCGAGCGCTCGGTGAGGAAGCGGTCGCCCGTCGACCAGACGCCCAGCACCGGAACGGCCTCCGGAAGCGGCGGCGCCGACCTGTCCGCGCCGAACAGGACCTCCGGCGGCAGCCCCGCCCGGTAGATGTTCAGCGCGGCCGTCAGGGCGCCCGGCGCCCGCAGCGGCTCGATCACGGACTCCGCGTCCGGGTGCTCGGCCAGCATCTCGCGCAACCGGGCGAAGTCGTTCCGCGCGAGCCAGTCCTCGGCCACCCCGGCGAGCTGGAACAGCAGCATGTACCAGGAGCGCTGCCGCTGCTCCCAGCCCGCCTCCAGGTTCGCCGTCAGGTGCCCCACCGACAGCAGGCTCAGGCTCCGCACCCGGTCCGTCACCGCGTGGGCGAGGCCCTGGGCGACGCCCGAGCCCCAGTCGTGGCCGACCAGGTGGAAGCGGTCCACGTCGAGCCGGGCGAGGAGTTCGAGCAGGTCGCCGACGTGCTTCGCCGGGTGGTACGCCTCCGGGCCGCCCTCCGGCCGGTCCGACGCGCCGAAGCCCCGCAGGGTGGGGGCCACGCACCGGAAACCCGCCGAGGTCAGGGCCGGGACCTGATGGCGCCACAGGTGGTGGCTGTCGGGAAATCCGTGCACGAGGAGGACGGCCGGCCCCTCACCGCTCACCTCGACGTCCAGCGTGACCTCCGGCAGCTCCACCCGCATCGCGACTCTCCGTTCCCGGCACCCGGTTCGACGGGGCCATGATGGCAGAACGGACGGGGCGTCAGGACGGGCGGGCCGTCAGGGCGGGCGGGGCCGTCGGGGCCGGGCGCTGGAACGGTCCCGGCGTCAGAACGGGTACCAGCGCACCTCGGGGTCGCCGTCCCGCAGCGAGGCCACCCGCCGCCCGAACTCGGCCAGGGCCTTCGGGTTCGACGGCGCGTGCTGCGCCACCCACGCGCAGCTCGCGGTCTCCCGCGCCCCGCGCAGCACCGCGCACCCCTCCCACTCCCGCACGTCCCAGCCGTACGCCTCCGTGAAGGCGTCGTACGCGGCCGGGTCGAGGCCGTACCGGTCCCGGGAGAGGGCCAGGACGACGAGGTCGTGCTCGCGCAGGTCCGAGGAGAAGGTCTCCAGGTCGACCAGGACCGGACCGTCCGGACCGACGTGGACGTTCCGGGGCAGCGCGTCCCCGTGGATCGGACCCGGCGCCAGGCGCGGGGTCAGGGCGGCGGCAGCCGGGGCGAAGGAGTCGCGCCGCTCGCGCAGGAAGGCCGCGTCCGCCGGGTCGATCGCGTCCCCCGCGAGCCGCAGCCACCGCTCGACCCCGCCCAGCAGCTCGCGGCGGGGGAGCGCGAAGCCCTCCGGCTCCGGCAGGGCGTGGACCCGCCGGAGGAGCGGGGCGAGGTCCCGGGGCTCGGACGGCCGGACCGCCGCGGGCAGCCGGTGCCAGAGGGTGACCGGGTGGCCCGCCACCAGCCGGGGCTCCTCCTCCGCCGCCCGCACGGCCGGGACGCCGGCCTCCGCGAGCCAGGCGGCGAGCGCCAGCTCGCGCTCCGCCCGGCCGAGCAGCTCGGCGTCCCGGCCGACCTTGACCACCAGATCGCCCACGGCGAAGACCGCGTTCTCCCCGAGTGCGAGGAGCTCGGCCTCCCCGGTCGGCAGCCCCGCCCCGTCCAGGACCTCCCGGGCCCGCGCCTCGTCCATCGACCTCTCCCTCACCTGTGCGTTCGCGTCGAAGTCTCGCACCCGCCCCGCGCGTCCGCCCGGGCGCCCGCCCGCTATCGACGCGAATGGGCGGTTCGCGGGCGGCCCGCCCTTACGAAACCTTGTTGAAAAAGTCACAGTAGGGTGAAGGCCCTTCTCCCGCTCCCCTCCATCGGCCAGTGTTCGAACCGGCCACCGTGCCGCCCCCCACGAGGCGCGGTGGCCTCTTTGTGCCCGGCGGTGTCCGGACCGCGCCCGGGCCCGTAGGTTGGGGGGCATGATCCAGACGTACGCGGCGCTGCTCCGGGGCATCAACGTGAGCGGGCACCGGAAGGTCCCCATGGCGGAGCTCCGCGCCCTCCTCGAAGGCCTCGGCCACCGGGACGTCCGCACCCACCTCCAGAGCGGGAACGCCGTCTTCGCCACGGACACGGGCGCCTCGGAGGACGAACTCACGGCCGCGCTCGAAGCCGCGGTCGAGGACCGGTTCGGGTTCCGCGTGGACTGCCTCGTCCGGGACGGCGCCTACCTCGCCGCCGTCGCCGACGCCTGCCCGTTCCCCACCGCCGGGATCGAGGGCAAGCAGCTCCACGCCTTCTACTTCTCGGGTCCTCCCGACGCGGAACGCTTCGCCGCGATCGACCAGGAGGCCTACCACCCGGAGGCCTTCGCCCTCGGTGACCGGGTCCTCTACCTGTACGTCCCCGACGGCCTCGGCAGGTCCCGGCTTGGGGACGTCGTCTCCCGGCCCTCCCTCTCCAAGGGGCTGGTGGTCACCGCCCGCAACTGGAACACGGTCCTCAAACTGGTGGAGATGACCCGGGGGTGACGGGGAAGCGGCCCACTCCGGAGGCCCGCCAACGGACCACGGAGGAGGGTCGACCGCCGCCCGGATGCGGCGCCGTGACCGCCACCGGTCAGGAGCACGCCGGTACCGACGGCACCGCCGCCCCGTGCCGCACCGCCGTCGACTTCCCCTCCGGCCCCGCCTGCCCCTCCGCCCGGATCACCTCCCGCCGGATCCTTGAGGACGAGCGCCACCGGGGCCTCGGCTTCTCCTGGTGTCGCCAGTGCTCCTCCGGCCCCGGCCCTGCAGTTGCCCGAGGAGTTCGAGGTCGTCGTGCGCGGAGGACCGTTCCTCCGCGGTGAGGTGGACCGCGGCGGCCTCGGCGAGCGCGGACGCCGCCATCTCCTCGTCGCCGAGACGGGTGGCGACGTCGGCGCGCAGCACGAGCAGGCGGAGCAGCTGCACGGGCGTGGGCCGCTCGTCCCGCAGGCGCAGCGCCCGGTCGACGATCTTCGCGGCGCCCGTCAGGTCCTCCTTGGAGTCGGCGAGGAGGGAGGCGTGGTGCAGGGCCCGGGCGAAGGTCTCCTCGGGGGCGGGGCGGTGGTGCTGGTCGTCGCTCGTCCGCTGTCCGACGCGGATGCAGTTGCCGCCCGGATCGGTCATGAGGAACTGCCGCACGCCGTGCGACGTGTCCTTCGGCGGCCCGATCCGCGGCAGCCCGCGGTTCGGCACGCGTCCGTACGCCGCCTTCAGCCGGGCCCGGAAGGCCTCGTACAGCCCGTCGACGTCATCGGTCCGGACGACGCACGTGCTGAACGACTCGGCCGGCTCGTAGTGCTTCATCCCGAAGAAGTGGAGCTCCATGCCGCCGCGCCGGACGACCGCGTACGGGTTGGGACTCCTCTGCTGGAAGGTCACCTCGAAACCGAGGACCGCATAGAAGTCGAGGACGGGTTGCAGGGTCCGGCACGGCAGGATCGGAATCGTCGTCTCGTTCACGCCGGCCACTCTAGTCAAATTTGAACAGAAGGGTGAGGGGTGCGCCGGAGACGCGCTCGCGGCGACCGGGCGCCCCTCAGGGCGCGACCCCGGTGAACGTGTGCGTGATGCCCGTCTGCCAGCCCGGCTGCGGAAGCGCCCGCACGTGCGTGAAGCCCGCGCGGCGCAGCCGGGCGGCGAAGGCGGGTGCCGTGTCGAAGTCGAGGACGCTGTGCCACAGGTGCCGGTAGAGCGCCCCGTCCCCGTGGCGGCGGCCCCACGGCAGGACGACCGCGCCCATCACCGCCGACCACGCCGCCCGGTCGACGGCCCTGCCGCCGAGGGCGTACTCGTGGACGACCAGGCGCCCGCCCGGCCGCAGGACCTCCCGGACCCGGGCGAGGACCCCGTCGGGATCCGCGACGTTGCGGAACAGGTACGCGGCGAAGACCGCGTCGTACGGGCCGCGCACCCCCGCCTCCGCCATGCCCTCCACGGACGCGTGCACGAAGGAGACCCCCGGCGGCCACGGCTTGTCCCGCGCCCGGCCGAGCATCCCGGCGGACGCGTCGACCCCGGTGACGGACGCCCGGGGCGCGGCCCGGAGCAGCGCCCGCGTCGACGCCCCCGTACCGCAGCCGAGATCGAGCACCGACCACCCCCGGCCGCCGTCGGGCAGGGCCAGGCGGCGGGCGGAGCGCAGCAGGTGCCGGTGGTAGCCGGGGCTCGCCGAGGTCATCCGGTCGTAGGTCCGCGAGGCGCGGTCGAAGGCGTGGGCGAGGTCGGCGTCGCGCAGCAAGGTCATGAACCGCTCCTCCGTCATGGGCTCCCGCACCGGGTCCCGCCCGAAGTGTCACCCGGCGCGGGGCGGGCGGGGGCGATGATTGGGCCGGGCGGCCCAAGAAACGATGCATCCGATGTCCCCGGCGGTACTGAATGACCCGTGAGGACGAAGAGATGCCGCCCGGCGAGCGAGGGGTGAACCGATGCGCGTGCCCGATCCACCGCAGGTAGACGAGGGGGTGCCGGCCGCCGTCGAGGAGCACCTCGCCGCCGTTCTCCGGCAGCGGGTGGCCGACGCGGCGGACGCCGACCCGGACTTCGCCTCCGACATCGCCGACCGGGTCGCCGCCTTCGCCCTGGGCGGCGGGCGGCGGCTGCGCGCCGAGTTCCTGTGGTGGGCGATGCGCGGCAGCGGCGGCGGGGCGCGCGAGACACCGGCGGCCCTGGGGGTCGCGGTGGCCCTCGAACTCGTCCAGACGTGCGCCCTGATCCACGACGACGTGATGGACGGCTCGCCCCTGCGCAGGGGCCGCCCCGCCGTGCACGTGCAGCTCGACGCGCGGTTCGGCACGGGGGAGCGCGCACTGCCCTGCGGCACGTTCGGCGGCGCCGCCGCCGTCCTCGCCGGAGACCTGGCCCTCGCCTGGGCCGACGACGCCTTCGCCGAGTCCGTCGCCGGGCTGCCGTCGGCGCCCCGGGCCGCCGGGGTCTGGCGGGTGATGCGCACGGAGATGGTCGCGGGCCAGTACCTCGACCTGCGCGCCCAGGCCACGGGCGACGGCTCGACCGACCGGGCGGCGCGCACGGCCGTCCTCAAGACGGCCCTCTACTCGATGGGGCACCCCCTGGCCCTGGGCGCCACGCTGGCCGGGGCGCCCGAGGGCACGGTCCGCGCGCTCCGCGAGGCCGGGCGGTCCGCCGGGCTCGCCTTCCAGCTCCACGACGACGTACGGGGCGCCTTCGGCGACCCGGCGGCCACCGGGAAGCCGGTCGGCGAGGACATCCGGGAGGGCAAGGCCACGTACCTCCTGGCCGTCGCGCGGGAGCGGTGCGCCGAGCTGGGGGACCGGGCGGGGCTCCGGCTCCTGGGGCGGATCACCGGCGGAGCCCGTACGTCGGAGGAGGACGTGGACCGCGTCCTCGACCTGCTCGTCTCCTGCGGGGCCCGCGACCGGGTCGCCCGGCGGGTCGAGGAGCTGTGCGCCCGGGGCGCGGGGACGGTGGCGCGCGCCGGGCTCGCCCGGGAGGCGGCGGACCGGATCGGGGCGCTCTTCGGGGCGGCCTGCGGACTGGAACCGGGACGCGGCACCGCGCCGCCCGAACCACCCGCACCACTCGTACCGCCCACCCTGCCCGTCCTGATCGGGGAGGCCCGATGAGGACGATCAAGGGACCGACGGACCACGTCGTCGTGGTGGGCGCGGGACTCTCCGGGCTCGCCGCCGCCCTCCACCTCCTCGGCGCCGGACGCCGGGTGACCGTCGTCGAGCGCGACCCGCTCCCGGGCGGCCGCGCCGGCCGCCTCGACCTCGGCGGCTACCGGACGGACACCGGACCGACCGTCCTCACCATGCCCGACCTCCTCGACGAGGCGTTCCGGGCGGTCGGGGACTCCCTGCGCGAACGGGTCGACCTCGTCCCCCTCCACCCCGCCTACCGGGGCCTGTTCGCCGACGGCACCCGCATCGACGTGCACACCGACGCCGACGCCATGGAGGCGGAGGTGGCCGCCTTCGCCGGCCCCCGCGAGGCCGCGGGATACCGCCGGCTGCGCCGCTGGCTGGAGGAGCTGTACGCGCTCCAGAAGCGCCGCTTCATCGACGCCAACTTCGACTCGCCCCTCCAGCTCCTCCACCCCGACCTCGCCCGGCTCGCCGCCGTCGGCGGCTTCGGCCGGCTCGACCGGGCCGTGGGCCGCTTCCTGTCGGACGAGCGGCTGCGGCGCGTCTTCTCCTTCCAGGCCCTGTACGCGGGCGTGGCGCCCTCCCGGGCCCTGGCCGCCTACGCCGTGATCGCCTACATGGACACGGTCGCCGGGGTGTACTTCCCGCGCGGCGGCATGCACGCCGTACCGGCCGCCATGGCGGACGCGGTGGTGCGGGCCGGCGGCACCGTCCGGTACGACGAGCCGGTCACCGCGCTCGAACGCCGGGGCGAGCGCGTCACCGCCGTCCTCACCGAACACGGACGGATCCCCTGCGACGCGGTCGTCCTCACGCCGGACCTGCCCGTCACCCACGGCCTCCTCGGCCGCGCGCCCCGCCGCCCCGTCGGGCTGCGGTACTCCCCGAGCGCGGTCGTGATCCACGCGGGAACGGACCGCACCTGGCCCGAACTCGCCCACCACACGATCTCCTTCGGGAAGGAGTGGGAGGGCACCTTCCGCGAACTGATCGACCGGGGGCGCCTGATGAGCGACCCCTCGCTGCTCGTCACCCGCCCCACGGCCACCGATCCGACCCTGGCCCCGCCCGGCCGCCACCTGCACTACGTCCTCGCCCCCTGCCCGAACACCCGCGTCGGACCGGACGCCGCCCACTGGGGCGAACTCGGCCCGCGCTACCGCGACGCGCTCGTCCGCGAGCTCGAACGCCGGGGCCTGGAGGGGTTCGGCGACGCGATCGAGGAGGAGAGCCTGGTGACCCCCGCGGACTGGACGGCACAGGGGCACGCCGCCGGCACCCCCTTCT
This sequence comes from Streptomyces bikiniensis, assembly GCF_000716625.1. Lineage (NCBI taxonomy): Bacteria > Bacillati > Actinomycetota > Actinomycetes > Kitasatosporales > Streptomycetaceae > Streptomyces > Streptomyces bikiniensis. Next base: position 45,459 of record NZ_JNXJ01000018.1, read on the forward strand.
CCGCCGCCCACACCTTCGCCCAGACCGGCCCCTTCCGGCCCCGGAACCTGGTGCGGGGCACGGCCAACGCCGTTCTCGCCGGCTGCGGCACCACCCCCGGCGTCGGCGTCCCCACCGTGCTCCTCTCCGGGAAGCTCGCGGCGGCCCGGATCACCGGCGGCCCCGCCCGCCCCGGCCGTCGCCCCGCCCCACCGGCGGCGGACCGGAGCCGGGTGCCCGGAGCGAGCGGGGCCGCGCGATGACGGCCCGCGAACTGGACGCGGCCGGCATCACCGACCCGCGCCTGCGGGCCGCGTACACCGTCTGCCGGCGCCTCAACGCCCGCCACGGCAGGACGTACTTCCTCGCCACCCGCCTCCTGCCCGTCGACCGGCGCGCGGCCGTCCACGCCCTCTACGGCTTCGCCCGGCACGCCGACGACATCGTCGACGACCTGGGCACCGACGCCACCACGGAGGAGCGCGCCGCCGCCCTGGACGTCCTGGAGAGCCAGTGGCGGCACGCCGTCCAGGGCGGGGAGGTCCGCGAACCGGTGGTCATGGCGGCGGCCGACGCCCGCGCCCGCCACCACATCCCCGAGCGGCACTTCACCGACTTCCTGACGTCGATGCGCAGCGACCTGACGGTCGAGCGGTACCCGACGTACGCCGACCTCCACGCCTACATGCACGGCTCGGCGGCCGTCATCGGGCTCCAGATGGTCCCCGTCCTCGGCACCGTCGTCCCCCGCGCGGAGGCCGAGCCGTACGCGGCGGCCCTCGGCCGGGCCTTCCAGCTCACCAACTTCCTCCGGGACGTGGGCGAGGACCTCGACCGGGGGCGGGTCTACCTGCCCCTGGACCTCCTCGCCGCGTACGGGGTCGACCCCGACCTGCTGATGTGGAGCAGGATGACCGGCTGCCGGGACGCCCGGATCACCGACGCGCTGCGGGCCGCCGCCGCCCTGACCCGGGGCGTCTACCGCGAGGCGGAACCCGGCATCGCCCGGCTCTCCCCCGTCTCGGCGCCCTGCGTCCGCACCGCCTTCGTGCTGTACCGCGACATCCTGACGGCCATCGAGCGCGACGGGTACGCGGCGGTGCACCGCCGGGCGGTCGTCGGCCGCCGCCGCCGGGCGGCCGTGGCGGGGCGCGGGCTGGTGGCCGCCCTCGCCGCCCGCACCCTGCCGGGCGGGTCCCGCACCGTCCCCGCCGTGCCGACCCCGTCGCGCACGGACTCCGCCACGACGTGGGCGAGGAGCGGGGCCGAACTCGACCGGACCGCACGCACGACGGAGACGACGCGTACCGCGGAACCGACGCGCACCACGGGCACGACGGAGACTCCAGGGGGCGGCGAGCGGTGAGTGCGATGCGGAGGCCCGAGATCCCGCTGCGGCTGCGCCGGAACGCCGTCGCCTGGGAGCGGCAGCGGCCGACCTGGCGGGACGCCAAACCGGCCCTGATCGCCGAGGCCCTGGACCGCGCCCGGGCCCGCCCCTCGGGCAACTGGTTCGTCGTCGGCGCCAGCCGCGACCTCCGCGACGACCGGCCGCTCGGGCGGACCGTGGCGGGCACCGAGCTGGTCCTGTGGCGCGACGCGGACGGGACGCCCCACGCGGGCCCGGGCGCCTGCCCGCACCTGGGCGCGCCGCTCAAGGACAGCGTCGTGCGGTGCGGGACGCTGATCTGCCACTGGCACGGACTCCCCCTGGACGGCGGCCCCTTCGCGGGCTGGGCGCCGTGGCCCGTGCACGACGACGGACTGCTGCTCTGGGTCAGGCTGGACCGGGTGGGCGGCGAGACCCCGACGGAGCGGCCCTTCGTGCCCGGGCGTCCCGCGGCGGACGGAGCGGTCGGCGCCGTCTACACGGGCGTGGGGACGTGCGAGCCGGAGGACGTCGTCGCCAACCGGCTCGACCCCTGGCACGGCGCCTGGCTCCACCCGTACTCCTTCGTCGACCTGGAGGTGCTGCGGACCCCGACGGAGGAGGACGACGCGCTGGAGGTGGAGGTGTCGTTCAAGGTGGCCGGACGGGTCGTGGTGCCCGTCCGGGCCGTGTTCACCGCGCCGGACCCGAGGACGGTCGTCATGCGGATCACGGCGGGCGAGGGGACGGGCTCGGTGGTCGAGACGCACGCCACCCCCCTCACCCCGGCGGGCGCCCGGCGCCCCCGCACCGCCGTCGTGGAGGCCGTCGTCGCCGGCTCGGACCGGCGGGGGTTCGCCCTGGCCCGGCTTGCGGCCCCGCTCCTCCGCCCGGCGATGCGGGCGGCGGCGGGCCGCCTGTGGCGCGACGACCTGGCGTACGCGGAACGGCGCTGGTCGCTGCGGGCGCGGGGGCTGTTCCCGGGCTGACGGCGGGGGCGCTCCCGGGTCTACGGGGGCGCCGTTCCCGATGAGGGCCGCTCCCGGGCCGACGGGGGTGTCCTTCCGGACGGGGGCCGCTCCCGGGCCGACGGGCGCGCCGTTCCAGGGCCGGCGTACGGCCGTGGTCCGGCGCCCCCGTCACCATGCCCCGTTCAGTACTCCCCGTACGCCCGCGCCATCGCCCTCAGCACCGCCGACCGCCCCCGCCGCGGCACCGTCCACAGCGTCTGCCCCCGCAGGCCCCAGCGCCGCAGATGCGCGTCGGCGGCCAGGAAGCCCGTCGTGGCGGCCCGCTCCATCAGGGCCACCGGGAGATCGGTGCGGACCAGGTCACCGGCGACGGTGACGGTGGGGTCCGGGGTGTCGACGGCGGGCCGGTCCGCGTGGCTCCCGACGGCGAAGAGCGGGCAGTCCTGCCGCCATTCGTCGCGCCGGTCGACGATCCGCGCGGCCGCCGTCTCCGGGTACACGCGGTGCAGCCGCTCGACCAGCTCCCGCGCGACCGGTTCCGGACCCGCCGCCGCGTCCGCCGCGTAGGCGTGGAGCTCGACCACGGAGCCGCCGGTCTTCCCGGCCCAGCGGGCGGCCTCGCCCTCCCACCGGTCGAGGACGCTGATGTTGTCCAGCGGGCCGTGGCCTCCGGTCCCGAGGAAGCCGGGCCGGCCCGGGGCGACGGGACGGTCCAGCCAGAGCCGGGTCACCAGGAACGGCGGGGCCGTGCGCAGGGCGGCGACCCGGGTGCGCCAGGCCTCGTCGCACAGCGTGGGCGAGGCCGCCGCGACGGATCGGAGCCCGGCGGTGTCGAGCGCCAGGACGAGCGCGTCGAACCGCTCCGTACCGCTCGGGCCGTGCACCAGGTGGCCCCCGCCCGACGCGCTCTCGACCCCGGCGACGGGGGCGCCGGCGCGGATGTCGACGCCGTGGCCCTCCAGATAGCGGGCCAGGGGCTCCCAGAGGGCCTGCGGATAGGGCTCGTCGGGCACGTCGAAGAGCAGCCCCTCGGAGGAGCCCAGGAAGTAGATGTGGAACATCAGGGCGAGTTCGGCCGCCGACAGCTCCCCGGGGTCGGCGAAGAAGCTGCGGGAGAAGACCTCGAAGGCGAGGTGCCGGGCCTTCTCCGGGAAGCGGATCCGGTCGAGCAGTTCCCGGGCGCTCATGCCGTCGTACCGGTCGTGGACGCCGGGCAGGCGCACGTCCAGGAGCGGCAGCGCCGCCCGGGGGTTCATCCGGGCCAGGTCCCGCACGCCGAAGCTGGGGCTGAGCGCGGCGAAGCCCAGGGCGCTCCACGGCGGTGTACGGGGGACGCGCGCGAAACTGTCGTACAGGCCCGAGCCGTGCAGCAGGGGGTAGTCGGGCAGCGGCCGCAGCCGCTCCAGGCCCGGATCGACCCGCCTCAGCAGCCCGCGCAGGTTGTAGTACTGCCGGAAGAAGGCGTGGAAGCCGCGGCTCATCGTCGCGGCCGAGCCGTCCGCCAGCTCCACGGGCCAGCCGGCGAGCCGCCCGCCGAGCGACGCCTCGCGCTCGTACAGGGTGACGCGTACCCCGCGCTCCGCGAGGAGGGTCGCGGCGGCGATGCCCGCGATCCCGCCCCCGACGACGGCGCAGCGCGGCCCGTCCCGGTCCGCCCGGTCCCGCCCGGGGTGCGCGGGCAGGACGACCGCCCGGCGGTCGCGGCCGCGGCGCGGGGCCGGGGCCCGCTCGGAGGCCCGTCCCGGGAAGCTCCTTGGTACGGGGGGAAGTTCAGAGCCGTTCATCGGGGGCCTCCAGGTGCGGTCCCGGGCGGGCGCGCCGGGGGAGTAGGGGGACTTCGGCCGCCGTGCGGAGCATGGCGGGGACGGGCGTGCGCAGCCCGATGGAGAACTCCTCGGCCGGGCCGGTGGCACCGTCCAGGAAGCGGAGCAGCCGCTCGCAGGGGACGCGGGCGAAGAGGCCGGCGAAGAAGGCCGGGCCGTCGATCCGGCCCGTGTCGAGGCCCCGCAGCAGGACGGAGTCCATGGCCAGCGCCCGGGAGGAGTACGCGGGCGGGGGCACCGGGCGCCGGCCCCGGTGCACGGCGTCCGCGACGGCCCGGGCCTGCCGCTGGATCGCCGCGAAGGCGTATCCGGTGGAGGGCCGGACGGCCCCGCCCGCCGCCCCGATCCGGAAGACGTGCCGCCCGGCCCTGCGGGGGTGGCGCCCGTCGCTCATCGGGATGACGCCCTGCTCGGTGCCGAGCACCCGGAAGGGCCCGAGCCGCAGCACGTCCCGGGTGTACCGGTCCAGGGCCCGGTCGTAGGCGGCGGTCGTCAGCGGGGCCCGGTCGAACTCGGTGTACTCGACGAGGGCCTCGTACGGGCTGACCGGGAGGACGTACCCGAAGGAGAGGCCGTGCGCGGGCTGGGGCGTGCGGAAGTCCATCAGCTCGACGGCGTCCGGCGCGAACACCGGCCGCCCGGTCCGTACGAACCAGCCCCGGAAGTGCTGGAGCAGCACGGTCCGGGCGGGCGGCGCGACGGCGGGCGGCCGGGAGTCGAAGACCCAGCGGGCCGGGAGCCGCGAGACGGTCCCCCCGGCCGTGCGGCAGACCACGACGGCGCCGTCCGGCCCGTCGGCGACCTCCTCCACGACGGCCTCGACCCGGCGCAGCGCGGAGAGCCGCGGCCGCAGGCCCCGCTCGAAGTCCCCGGAGCGCAGCATCTTGTACCGCAGGCCGCCCAGGGACCGCACGGGGCCGGACCCGTCGGGCCCCCGCACCCGCAGCCCGCCCCAGCTCGCGGTCAGGAGGGAGTCGTACGCGCCCGGCCCGGCCTCCCAGAAGCACCAGGTCCGCTCCGGGGGCCGCAACGGCCCCGGCGGAGCCTCCACGAGGGTGACGCGGGGGACGGGGACGCCGTCCGGGGGCGAGAGCAGCCGCCACGCGAGGGACAGCCCGGCCGCGCCGCCCCCGACGACGACCACCTCGGCGCCGGTGTCCATGGACGCCCGTCACCTCCCTCACCTCGCCTCGGAAGCGTTCCCGGTGGATGTACCCGGGAACGCGGGGCGACGCGCGGCCCCGTGCTGCATTCGGCCCATCCGGGGGCCGCGGATGCAGCGGATACGGGGGAGTGCGGGGAGTACGGGGGAGGGGTGCCGGGAGGGTCAGACGGCCGCCGCCGCCACCCGCTCGGCCGCCCGGGCCGCCCCGTCGTAGCGGGCGAGCAGCAGCCGGGCCAGCTCGGGAGAGGGGCCCAGGACGTCCGCCAGGACGTCCGCCTCCGCCGCGCCCGCGGCGATCCGGTCCGGGAGGCGGCCCGGCGCGATCACGTACGGGGCGACCGCCACCCGCCGGACGCCCGGCTCGGCGCGCAGGGCCCGTACGGCGTCCTCCGTGGGCGGAAGGGATGCGGAGGCGAACGCGGGCCGCACGGAGCACCAACCGGTGCGCCGCAGCTCCCGCGCCGTTTCTGCGATCACCGCGATCGCCTCCGGGTCGGTGGAGCCCGCCGAGGCCAGGACGACCCCGGTCGCGCTCTTGTCGCCGGGCGCGAGCCCGGCCTCGTACAGCCGCCGTTCCACCGCCGCGATCAGCAGCGACGACGGGCCCAGGACCTCCGCCTGCCGGATCCGCAGCGGGGCGGGGGCCTGCCGCAGGACGGCCGGCACGTCCGCCTTCGCGTGGAAGGCCCGGGTCAGGAGCAGCGGCAGCGCCACCACGTCCCGTACCCCCTCGGCGGCGAGCCGGTCCAGGACCCCCGTCACCGACGGCAGGTTGAAGTCCAGGAACGCCGTCTCCACGCGCAGCCCCGGCCGCAGCGCACCGGCCCGGCGCACCAGCGCCTGGACGGTGGCCGCGTGCCGCGGGTCGCGGCTGCCGTGGGCGATCACGAGGAGGACAGGGAGGTGGTTCACGGGAGTCCAGAGCTCACTTCACCAGCAGGCCGCGGCTGCGGAGCACCCACCGCTCCAGCGGGCTGAAGATCAGCAGGTCGATCGCGATGCCGACGATCAGGATCAGCAGGATCGCCAGGAACACGCCGGGCAGGTCGATGTTGTTGCGGCCGTTCTCCAGGAGCTGGCCCAGGCCGAGGCCCAGGTCCGGCGAGGAGGCGATGATCTCCGCGGCCATCAGCGAGCGCCAGGAGAACGCCCAGCCCTGCTTCAGGCCCGCCAGGTAGCCGGGCAGCGCGGCCGGCAGGACCACGTGCCAGGTGCCCTTGAGGCCGGTGGCGCCCATGGTGCGGCCGGCCCGCAGGAACAGCGGCGGGACCTGGTCCACGCCGGACACCAGGCCGTTGGCGATGGACGGGACGGCACCGAGCAGGATGACGGTGTACATCATCGCGTCGTTCAGGCCGAACCAGAGCACGGCCGGCGGCACCCACGCCACCGAGGGCAGCGACTGCAGACCGGACAGGATCGGGCCGATCGCGGCGCGCACGAACTTCACCCGGGCCACCAGCAGGCCCAGCGGGGTGCCGATGGCCAGGGCCAGCAGGAAGCCCGCCAGGCCCCGGGACACGCTGGTCCAGATGACCTCCAGGAGGGTGCCCTGGAGCCACATGTCGGCCAGACCGTCCCACACCGCGGACGGCGCGGGCAGCTTGGTCTCCTCGGTGACCTTCGCCGAGACGAGGACCTGCCAGACGACGAGGACCAGGGTGACGGCGAGGGTCGGCGGGAGGACCTTCTTGACGAGGACCTCGCGGACCGGGGCGCGGCGGATCTCGACCGCGTCCAGGGCGTCGAGCCCGGCCTCCAGGCCGGCGAGGTCGTCCGCCTTGGCCTTCGGGGCGGTGTCAGTGCTGGCCATGGCGGCGGATCTCCCCACGCAGGTGTTCAGTGATCTCGACGGACAGCTCGGCCACGTCCGCGTCCTCGATGCGGCGCGGCTGCGGGATGTCCACGGTCCACTCCTTGGCCACCCGGCCGGGCCGGGAGGAGAGCAGGACCACGCGCTGGGCGAGGCGCACGGCCTCGCGCACGTTGTGGGTGACGAAGAGGACGGACAGGTTCGTCTCCTCCCAGATGCGGGTGAGCTCGCCGTGCAGCACGTCCCGCGTGATGGCGTCCAGGGCCGCGAACGGCTCGTCCATCAGGAGCAGCTGGCTGTCCTGGGCGAGCGCCCGGGCGAGGGCCACCCGCTGCCGCATGCCGCCGGACAGCTCGTGCACCCGCTTGCCGTACGCGCCGCCGAGCCGGACCAGTTCGAGCAGCCGCTCGGCCTCCGGCCTGCGCTCCGCCCGGGGCACCCCGCGCAGCCGCAGGGCGAGTTCGATGTTCTTGCCCGCGGTCAGCCACGGGAAGAGGGCGTGCTCCTGGAACATCAGGGCCGGCCGGCCGCCCGGGGTCGCGATGGACCCCTGGGTCGGCCGGTCGAGCCCCGCGACCAGGTTGAGCAGGGTGGACTTGCCGCACCCCGAGGCCCCCAGGATGGTGACGAACTCGCCGGGCGCGACGTCGAGACTGACGTCGTCCAGGACGAGCTGGGTACCGGCCGGGCCGGGGAAGGACTTCGAGACGTGCTCGATCCGGGCGGCGTGCGTCTGCTCCGCCGCGATGCCCTCGGCCGCCTTGGCGAGCGTGGTGGCCATGGTCGTCACCTCCTGGGGTTCGTGGATTCGCCGGCGCGGGTTACTTGGCGCCGAGGCCGGCGTCGGAGACCTCGGGCTTGCCGGCGGCCTTCAGCACCTTGTTGAGGAGCGTCAGGTCGTAGATGCCGGCCAGGTCGGGCTGCTTGATGAGCCCGGCCTTGACGGCCCACTCGGACTGGGTCTTCAGCGTCGAGGCCAGCGGGTCGTCGGTGATCGCGATGCTGGGCCACGCCGGGTCGATGACCTTGGCGTCCAGGGCCTTGCCGCTGAGGCTCTTCAGGGCCGCGTTGGCGGACTCCTTCGCCTTCTCCGGGTTGGCGTTGATCCACTCGTTGGTCTTCACCGTCCCCTTGAGAACGGCCTCGACCACGTCCGGGTGCTCCGAGAGGAACTTCTGCGACACGATGACGTTCGTGATCACGAACTTCTTGTCGGGCCACAGGGCGGTCTCGTCCAGGAGGACGGAACCGCCCTGGGAGACCAGCTTGGACGCGGTCGGCTCGGGGACCCACGCGCCGTCGATCGAGCCGGACTTGAAGGCGTCCGGGGTGACCTTGTTGTCCGTGCGGACAACCGAGACGTCGCCCTTGCCGGACTCCGGGTCGACCTTCCAGCCCTTCTCGGAGATCCAGTTGAGGAGCGCGACGTCCTGCGTGTTGCCCTTCTGCGGGGTGGCGATCCTCTTGCCCTTGAGGTCGTCCAGGGTCTTGATCCTGTCCGGGTTCACGACCAGCTTCACGCCGCCGGAGGCGGAGCCGGAGACGATCCGCAGGTTCTTGCCCTTGGACTTGACGTACGCGTTGATGGAGGGCGAGGGGCCGATGAAGCCGATGTCGAGGGAGCCGCCGTTGAGCGCCTCGATCTCCGACGGGCCCGCGTTGAAGGTCTGGGGCTTCAGCACCGTGCCGCCCAGCTCCTTCTGGATCAGACCGTCCTGGACGCCGATCAGCGCGGTGGCGTGCGTCAGGTTCGGGAAGTAGCCGATCCGCACCTCGGAGGCGGAGAGCTTCTTCGCGTCGGCCGCGACGGGCGCCTTCTTGTCGGCGGACTCGTCCTTCGTGGCCTGCGAGCCGTAGCCGCAGGAGGCGAGCGCGCCGATCAGCAGGGGCAGGGCTGCGGCGGCGACGACGCCGCTGCGCAGCGGCTTACGGGTGGTGCGGGAGTTTCCGGTGGCAGACACGCGGGGCTTTCCTCTCGGCACGTGGTCTCATGACGCACGTCTTCGGCGGTGGAGCGGAGGCGGGTACGGCTCGTGGGGGGTGTGGGCGCGCATGCGGTGCGCGTACGTCATCGCGCACATCGCGCCACCCCTCCCTGGCCGCTGCCGAGAGTGCCGCTGCCGACGCGGCCCCCCTCCTTCGCGAAGGTCGAGTAGACGTCGGGGAGCATGTCTAGAAGTCCCATCCGTCCTCGTCCTCGGCCGCCGCGACGGCCTTGGCGGTGGCGAAGGACTCGCCCGCCATGCCGGCCGCGAGCGTGGTGCCGTCCGCCGGGTCGATCAGCAGGAACGAACCGGTGCGGCGGGAGTCCGCGTACGCGTCGAGCGCCAGCGGCTCGGCGGTGCGGACCACGACCCGGCCGATGTCGTTGGCGACCAGCTGCCCGGGGGCCGGGTGCTGGGAAAGGTCGTCCAGGGTCAGCCGCGAGGGGATGTCCTTGACGATCGCCTTGACCGTGCGGGTGGTGTGCTTGAGCAGGACCCGCTGGCCGACCGCGAGCGGCCGGTCCGCCACGTGGCAGACGGTCGCCTCGACGTCCTGGCTGGTGGCCGGGGCGTCACCGGTCGGGGCGAGCAGGTCGCCGCGCGAGATGTCGATGTCGTCCGCGAGCCGGATCGTCACCGACTGCGGCGCCCACGCGATGTCGACGGCCTCGCCGAGCGCGTCGATCGCCGTGATCGTGGAGGTCTTCCCGGACGGCAGTACGGTGACCTCCTCGCCGACCCGGAAGGCGCCGGCGGCGATCTGCCCGGCGTAGCCCCGGTAGTCGGGGTGCTCGGCGGTCTGCGGCCGGATCACGTACTGCACGGGGAACCGGGCGTGGCAGGCCGTCAGGTCGTGGCTGACCGGGACCGTCTCCAGGTGCTCCAGGACGGTGGGGCCGCCGTACCAGTCCATGTTCGCGGACGGCTCCACGACGTTGTCGCCGGCGAGCGCCGAGATCGGGATCGCCGTGATCTCCGGGACGCCCAGCTCCTTGGCGTACGTGGTGAACTCCTCGGCGATGGCGGCGAAGACGGGCTCCGCGTAGTCGACGAGGTCCATCTTGTTCACGGCCAGGACCACGTGCGGGACGCGGAGCAGGGCGGCGACGGCGGCGTGCCGGCGGGTCTGCTCCACGACGCCGTTGCGCGCGTCGACCAGGACCACGGCCAGCTCGGCGGTGGAGGCGCCGGTGACCATGTTCCGGGTGTACTGCACGTGCCCGGGGGTGTCGGCGAGGATGAACCGGCGCCGGGGCGTGGCGAAGTAGCGGTAGGCCACGTCGATCGTGATGCCCTGCTCCCGCTCGGCCCGCAGGCCGTCGGTGAGCAGCGCCAGGTCGGGCGCCTCCTGGCCGCGGGAGCGCGAGGCGTGCTCCACGGCCTCCAGCTGGTCCGCGAGGACCGACTTGGAGTCGTGCAGGAGCCGGCCCACCAGGGTGGACTTGCCGTCGTCGACGGAACCGGCGGTCGCGAAGCGCAGCAGGGTGGTGGCCGCCGTCAGGTCGGCCGGCTGCTCGGTGGACGTGCTCATCAGAAGTATCCTTCGCGCTTGCGGTCTTCCATCGCGGCCTCGGACAGCTTGTCGTCGGCCCGGGTGGCGCCCCGCTCGGTGAGCCGGGAGGCGGCGATCTCCGCGATCACCGCGTCGAGCGTGGTGGCGTCGGAGTCGACGGCGCCGGTGCAGGACATGTCGCCGACGGTCCGGTAGCGGATCAGCCGGGTCTCGACCGGCTCGGTCTCCTTCGGGCCGCCCCACTCGCCCGCCGTCAGCCACATGCCGTTGCGGGCGAACACCTCGCGCTCGTGCGCGAAGTAGATCTCCGGCAGCTCGATCCCCTCGCGCTGGATGTACTGCCAGACGTCCAGCTCGGTCCAGTTGGACAGCGGGAAGACGCGGACGTGCTCGCCGGGGGCGTGCCGGCCGTTGTAGAGCTGCCACAGCTCGGGGCGCTGGCGGCGCGGGTCCCACTGCGAGAACTCGTCGCGCAGGGAGAAGACGCGCTCCTTGGCGCGGGCCTTCTCCTCGTCGCGCCGCCCGCCGCCGAAGACGGCGTCGAACCGGTGCTCCTGGATGGCCTCGGTCAGCGGCACGGTCTGCAGCGGGTTGCGGGTGCCGTCGGGGCGCTCGCGGAGCTTCCCGGCGTCGATGTACTCCTGCACGGAGGCCACGTGCAGCCGCAGGCCGTGCTCGGCGACCGTGCGGTCGCGGTACTCGATGACCTCGGGGAAGTTGTGCCCGGTGTCGACGTGGAGCAGCGCGAACGGCACCGGAGCCGGCGCGAACGCCTTCAGCGCCAGGTGCAGCATGACGATGGAGTCCTTGCCGCCGGAGAACAGGATCACCGGCCGCTCGAACTCGCCCGCCACCTCGCGGAAGATGTGCACCGCCTCGGACTCCAGGGAGTCCAGGTGCGACAGCGCGAACGAGCCGTCGGTCGTGTCGTGGACGTGGGCGACAGTGGTCACAGCAGACCCTTCTCGGTGAGCAGCGCGTGGAGCTGCGCCGCGGACTCCTGCACGGTCTGGTTCTGGGACTCGATCCGCAGGTCGGGCGCCTCGGGGGCCTCGTACGGGTCGTCGACCCCGGTGAGGCCGCTGATCTCGCCCGCCGCCTGCTTGGCGTACAGGCCCTTCACGTCGCGGACGGAGCAGACCTCGACGGGGGTGGCCACGTGCACCTCGACGAAGGCGGTGCCCTCGGCGTGGTGGCGCTTGCGGACGGCCTCGCGGCTGTCGGCGTACGGGGCGATGACCGGGACCAGGACCTTCACGCCGTGCGAGGCGAGCAGTTCGGCGACGAAGCCGATCCGCTGCACGTTGGTGTGCCGGTCCTCGCGGGTGAAGCCGAGGCCCGCCGAGAGGAACTCGCGGATCTCGTCGCCGTCGAGGACCTCGACGCGGTGGCCCTCGTCGCGCAGCCGTCCGGCCAGCTCGTACGCGATCGTCGTCTTGCCGGCGCTCGGCAGGCCGGTGAGCCAGATGGTGGCACCGGTCACGTGGTTCTCCCGGGAGGTCTGTGAAGGGGGGCGGGGGGTCGTGGTCATCAGCCGTGCAGCCCGCACTCGGTCTTGGCGCGGCCCGCCCAGCGTCCGGCGCGGGCGTCCTCGCCCTCCAGGACCCGGCGGGTGCAGGGGGCGCAGCCGACGGAGGCGTACCCGTCCATCAGGAGCGGGTTGGTGAGGACGCCGTGCTCCGCCACGTACGCGTCGACGTCGTCCTGGGTCCAGCGGGCGATGGGCGAGACCTTGACCTTGCCGCGCTTCTCGTCCCAGCCGACGACCGGGGTGTTCGCCCGGGTCGGGGACTCGTCGCGGCGCAGGCCGGTGGCCCACGCGCGGTACGGGGTCAGGCCCTCTTCGAGCGGGGCGACCTTGCGCAGCGCGCAGCACCGGTCGGGGTCGCGGTCGTACAGCTTCGGACCGTACTCGGCGTCCTGCTCGGCCACGGTCCGGCGCGGCGTCAGGGTGATCACGTTGACGTCCATGACGGCGTCCACGGCGTCGCGGGTGCCGATGGTCTCCTCGAAGTGGTAGCCCGTGTCGAGGAAGACGACGTCCACGCCGGGGCGGACCCGGGAGGCGAGGTGGGCGACGACCGCGTCCTCCATGGAGGAGGTGACGCAGAAGCGCTCGCCGAAGGCGTCGACGGCCCAGCGGAGGATCTCCGTCGCGGGGGCGTCCTCCAGCTCGCGGCCGGCCCGTTCGGCGAGTGCCTTGAGGTCGGCCGCGGTGGCGTCCTGAGCGATCGTCATATCTCTTCCCTTCCAGAAGGGTCGCCCGAAGTCGCCGGGGCCAGCAGCCCCAGGAACTTCAACTGGAAGGCCCGGCTGCACGCGGCGCATTCCCAGGCGCCGTGACCCCGCTCGTTGGGACGCAGGTCCTCGTCGCCGCAGTAGGGGCAGAAGAACGGTGCGGCACGCTCGCTCACGACAGCGCCTCCTCGGAGGCCCGCGCCGCCCAGGTCGCGAAGCGCTCGCCAGTTTCGCGCTCCGCCTGGAAGCGCTTGAGGACCCGCTCCACGTAGTCGGGGAGCTCGGCCGCGGTGACCTTGAGACCGCGTACCTTGCGGCCGAAACCGGCCTCCAGACCGAGCGCGCCGCCCAGGTGCACCTGGTAGCCCTCGACGCGGTTGCCCTCGTCGTCCAGGACCAGCTGGCCCTTGAGGCCGATGTCCGCGACCTGGATGCGGGCGCAGGCGTTCGGGCAGCCGTTGATGTTGATGGTCAGCGGCTCGTCGAACTCCGGGATCCGGCGCTCCAGTTCGTCGATGAGCGAGGAGCCGCGGCCCTTCGTCTCGACGATCGCCAGCTTGCAGAACTCGATGCCGGTGCAGGCCATCGTGCCGCGCCGGAAGGGCGAGGGGGTGACCCGCAGGTCGAGCGCCTCCAGGGCGGCGACCAGCGAGTCGACCTGCGCCTCCTCGATGTCGAGGACGAGCATCTTCTGCTCGGCGGTGGTGCGGACCCGGCCGGAGCCGTGCGCCTCGGCGACCTCGGCGATCTTCGTCAGGGTGGCGCCGTCGACGCGGCCGACGCGGGGCGCGAAGCCGACGTAGAAGCGGCCGTCCTTCTGCCGGTGCACGCCGACGTGGTCGCGCCAGCGGCCCGCGGGCTGCTCGGGGGCCGGGCCGTCCGTCAGCTTCCGCTTGAGGTACTCGTCCTCCAGGACCCGGCGGAACTTCTCCGGGCCCCAGTCGGCGACGAGGAACTTCAGGCGGGCGCGGTTGCGCAGCCGGCGGTAGCCGTAGTCGCGGAAGATCGAGATGACGCCCTCGTACACGTCGGGCACCTCGTCGAGGGAGACCCAGGTGCCGAGGCGGACGCCGAGCTTGGGGTTGGTGGAGAGGCCGCCGCCGACCCACACGTCGAAGCCGGGGCCGTGCTCCGGGTGGCGCACGCCGACGAAGGCGATGTCGTTGATCTCGTGCGCCACGTCGAGCAGCGGCGAGCCGGAGACCGCCGACTTGAACTTGCGGGGCAGGTTGGAGAAGTCCTTGTTGCCGACGATCCGCCGCTGGATCTCGTCGATGGCGGGGGTGCCGTCGATGATCTCGTCGGCGGCGATGCCGGCGACGGGGGAGCCGAGGATGACGCGCGGGGTGTCGCCGCAGGCCTCGGTGGTGGACAGGCCGACCGCCTCCAGGCGGTTCCAGATCTCGGGGACGTCCTCGATGCGGATCCAGTGGTACTGGACGTTCTGCCGGTCCGTGATGTCGGCGGTGCCCCGGGCGAACTCCTCGGAGATCTCGCCGACGACCCGCAGCTGCTCGGTGGTCAGCCGGCCGCCGTCGATGCGGACCCGGAGCATGAAGTACTCGTCGTCCAGCTCCTCCGGCTCCAGGACGCCGGTCTTGGTGCCGTCCAGGCCCTGCTTGCGCTGGGTGTAGAGGCCCCACCAGCGCATGCGCCCGCGCAGGTCGTTGGGGTCGATGGAGTCGAACCCGCGCTTCGAGTAGACCGTCTCAATGCGTGTCCGCACATTGAGACCGTCGTCGTCCTTCTTGAACTGCTCATTGCCGTTGAGGGGGGTGAAGTGCCCCACGGCCCACTGACCCTCGCCACGGTGACGCCCGACCTTGCGGCGGGCGGCGGCGGGGGTGGGGTTTTCCGGGGTGGCGGCCATGGCGTTTCGTCCTTCGGGACTGCGAGAGGGCGGCTCTGACCTGCACACTCGCGCTCGGGTCAGAGGGTGGCGCGGCAGTGCGCAGCAGGGTGGGGCAGAGTCGGGTGGAAAGGGTGATCGCGGCGGTGCTGGTTCTCTCAGCGCGCCGGACAGATGGCGCTGGACATGCGGCCGAGGTCGACGTGCCGCCGACTCACCAAGGCAATTCCAGTTCCAGGCATGGCGGAAGCGTGTCACGGGACTTTGGAACCAGTCCAGCATCGTCCAGGATATGGACATTGTCGTCTCGGACAGCGAGACAATGTGTTCTGGGTCACGAACGGGGGGCCGGGAGGGGCCTCGCGTGTCCCCTCCTCCCGGACCCCCTCCGCCGACCGGCCTCGGGCGGCCGGCCTCAGGCGTGCGCGCCGGGCCACGGGCCGGGCGTCTCGGTCTCCTCGACCTGTTCCACCTTGGTGTCGAACAGCCGGAAGCCGCGCCGCTCGTAGTTGGCCATGGCGTGCGGGCCGTCGAGCGAGCAGGTGTGCAGCCAGACGCGGCTCGTGGCCTCCCGCCCGGGCCAGCGGTCGGCCAGGTCCCAGGCGCGGGCCGTCGCGTACGACAGGAGGTGTCCGCCGATCCGGCGCCCCCGGAAGGCCGGGATCAGGCCGAAGTAGACGATCTCCACGACGCCGTCGGCCTGGGCCTCCAGCTCCACGTATCCGGCCGGCGTCCCCTTCTCGTACGCCACCCAGATCTCGGAGCCCGGCTTCTCCACGATCTCCTGCCACTGCTTGTACGTCAGGGACAGGCGGTCGGACCAGCGGATGTCGCCGCCGACGGCGGTGTAGAGGAAGCGGCTGAACTCCGCCGACGGCACCTCGGCGCGCCGGATCGCCACGTCGCCGCCCTCCGGCGGGGCGGCGGGGCGCAGGTCGGACGGGGAGGTCTGTTCGAGGGACCAGGTGGTGAGAGTGATGCTCATGGGGCCATCGCATCATGCGGAGCGCGGGATTCCCAGGGCGGCCCCGGGGGAGGGGGAGGCCCGGGGGAGACGATTGTCCGCATGGTGGACAGGGAGGGGTGCCGCACGGGACGGGGCCCGTGACACCGGAGGCCGGGGACCCGGCCCGTACCGCCGGCCGCGCGGGCTGTCCCACCGCCCCGGCCCGTACCGCCGGCTGTCCCGTCACCCCGGCCCGTACCGCGGGCTGTCCCGTCACCCCGGCCCGTACCGCGGGCTGTCCCGTCACCCCGGCCCGTACCGCCGGCTACCCCGTCACCCCGGCCCGTACCGCCGGTGCCGTCGAGTGCGGCAGCAGGTCCGCGGGCGACTCCGGGCGCAGGACCTCCACCACCACCTCCTCGCGGAAGCGGTACGGGCGGTGCGCCAGGACCCCCGCCAGGGTCCGGCGCACCCGGGACATCTCGGCCCGCACGGTCACCGTCCTCGTGCGGTCCCCGAACACGTCCTCCGCCAGCTCCGCCGCCGTCCGCCCGTCCCGGTGCAGCGCCAGGACGTAGAGGAGCTCGGCGTGCCGGGGGCTGAGCTCCTGCTGCCAGCCGCCCGCGGGGCCCGAGACGGACACCGTCCAGCGGCGCGGCCGGCTCAGGTCGAGGACCACCCGCTGCGGGGCCTCCGCGCCCGCCTCCCCGGTCCCGGCCTCCTCCTCGACCCGCAGCAGCCAGCCGCCCGGCAGCGGCTCCACCGCGCAGGTCCCCAGCGACGGCAGCCAGACCCGGCCGGCGCGGAAGGACCTGGGCAGCGGGACCCGGTCCACCGGCGCGAGCCCGGTCACCGCCGCCGTCCAGCCGTACGCGTCCACCGCGACGGCCCGGCCGCCCACCCGGCACAGGATCGGCGCGGCGACCGCCCGCAGCCGCTCGACCGACCGGCGGTGCCGCTCCCGCATCTCGGCCTCGGCGAGCTGTGCCACCGAGTCGACCAGGGCCAGCATCGCCGGGTGGAGGGTGGACGCGGGGCCGCTCACGTCGAGGATGCCCAGGAGCCGCCGGTCGCGCGGGTCGCGTACGGGCGCGGCGGCACAGGTCCAGTTGTGCAGGGTGTGCAGGTAGTGCTCGGCGGAGTGGACCTGCACCGCCCGGCCCAGGGCGAGCGCCGTGCCGACCGCGTTGGTGCCGGTCGTGCGCTCCGTCCAGGCCGCGCCCTCCTCCAGGCAGATGCCGTTCGCCCGCCGCAGCACCCCGGAGTTCCCCTGGCGCCACAGCACCCGGCCGTGCTCGTCGGTGACGACCATGATCTGGAGGGAGGCGTCGGCGATGTCGGCGAGACCGCCGGTCAGCGTCTGCATGACCTCGGCCAGGAGCGTGGTCCTGCGCCGCTCCTCCAGCTCGTCGCGGTGGAGCAGCACGGTGCTCGTGCCCTGGTCGGGGTCGAGACCGAGCCGGACCATCCGCCGCCAGGACGCGTCGATGACCGGACGGGGCGCGATCGGCGGCGTCCGGCCCGCCAGCGTCTCCTCGCGCACCCGGTGCAGCAGCCTGGTGGCCCGGGCGGTGTCCATGGCGGCCAGCCGCCCCATGTCGAGCTGCGTGTTCTTCATCGGTCTCTCCCAGCCACCCGGGGTGCTGTATCGGTTCTGCACGGGGCAGACGACCGGAGTTCCGCGCGAGGGCGGACGTCCGGAGCGCCGATGCCCATCGTGCCGCCCGGGAGCGTCCGGCGAGGCCCGGTTCGGGTAATCCTGCAACCCTTTGCAACTCTCGCCCTCGCCCGCCCTCCTGGGCGAGCCTTGGACGAGCGGCGGGTGGTGCCGTGTCGGCGCAGCACCACCCCCGCTTTTCCGCGTGTACGGGTGCAGGGGCACGCCCGCACCCGCCCGACACCTGCCCACGTACACGTACACGTACGGGTACAGGCACAGCCGGGCGCGACGCCTACACCTCCACCCGCGCCCGCTCCACCACCGCCCCCAGGTCCAGGGTGTGCGGCAGCGTGCCGAAGGCCGCGCCGCCGTCGCCGCCGAGCCGCGCCGCGCAGAACGCGTCCGCGACCTCCGGCGGGGCCCACCGCACGAGCAGCGCCCCCTGGAGCACCAGGGCCATCCGCTCCACGAGCCGCCGCGCCCGCGCCTCGATCCCGTTCAGGTCGGCCAGTTCGGCGAGCAGGTCCCGCACCGCCCGGTCGAAGCGGTGGTCCGCGCCCCGCGCCGCCCCGACCTCCCGCAGGAACGCGTCGAGCGAGAGCGGCTCGGTCCGCAGCACCCGCACCACGTCCAGGGCCTGGACGTTCCCGGAGCCCTCCCAGACCGAGTTGAGCGGGGACTCCCGCAGCAGCCGGGGCATCCCGGACTCCTCCACGTACCCGTTGCCGCCCAGGCACTCCAGGGCCTCGGTCACCACCGGCGTACACCGCTTGGTCACCCAGTACTTCGCCACCGGCACCGCGATCCGCAGCAGCGCCCGCTCCCGGTCGGCGTCCGCCCCGCCGTCCTCGGCCGCGTCGTACGCCGCCGCGAGCCGCATCCCCAGGACCGTCGCCGCCTCCGACTCCAGGGCGAGGTCCGCGAGCACGTTCCGCATCAGCGGCTTCTCGGCCAGCGGCCCGCCGAACGCGCTCCGGTACGAGCAGTGGTGGACGGCCTGCGCCACCGCCTGCCGCATCAGCGCCGCCGAGCCGAGCACGCAGTCGAGCCGGGTCGCCGCCACCATGCCCATGATGGAGCGGATGCCACGCCCCTCCTCGCCGATCCGGCGCGCCCACGTCGTCCCGTCGAACTCGACCTCGGCCGAGGCGTTCGAACGGTTGCCCAGCTTGTCCTTCAGGCGCTGGATCGCGAAGGCGTTGCGCGAGCCGTCCGGGAGCACCCGTGGCAGCAGGAAGCACGTCAGGCCCGCCGGGGCCTGCGCCAGGACCAGGAAGGCGTCCGACATGGGCGCCGAGCAGAACCACTTGTGCCCGGTCAGGACGTACTCGCCCGCCGCCGCCAGCGGACGCGCCCCGGTCGTGTTCGCCCGGACGTCGCTGCCGCCCTGCTTCTCCGTCATCGCCATCCCGAGCAGGGCGCCCGGCTTCTCCGCGACGGGCAGCAGCGCCCGCTCGTACACGTGCGAGCGGGCCGCCGGCTCCCAGACCCCGGCGAGCTCCGGCTCGATCCGCAGCGCGGGCACGGCGGCGTGCGTCATCGACAGGGGGCAGCCGTGCCCCGCCTCCGCCTGCGTCGCCACCAGGAACCCGGCGGCCCGCCGCACGTGCCCGCCCGGCCGGTCCCACGCGTCCGTCAGACCGGCCGATACGGAACGCCCCAGGAGCCGGTGCCAGGCGGGGTGGAAGTGGACCTCGTCCACCCGGTGGCCGTAGCGGTCGTGGGTCCGCAGCCGGGGCGGGTTCTCGTTCGCCTGCTCGCCCCACTCCCGCACCTGCTCCGAGCCCGTCGCCCGGCCGAGCAGCGCCAGCGACTCCCGGGCCTCCTCCAGGAGCCCCGGATCGAGGTGCCGCTCGACCGCCTCGACCAGGGCACGATCGCCCGTGAAGACGTCGTACCCCACCAGGGGAGGGGGCTGATTGGTCACTGTGTGGGTGGTCCGCGCCATACGGATACGGTAAGCAGGTGCAGGCAGCAAGAGAAACACCCGAACGGCCAGAGCGGCGGCCCTGGAGCAGGCTCCACCGCGCCCGCGTCCTCTACCGCAACGTCTCGAAGCGGAAGATGGTCTGGCTGCTCCTCAAGGACACCGTCAACTCGTGCATCGAGTACCGGATCCTCGGTCTCGCCGCCGAAGCGGCGTTCTTCACCCTGCTGTCCCTGCCGCCCCTGCTCCTCGGCCTGATCGCCCTCCTGGGCTACGCCGACGACTGGACGAACACCGACACCGTCACCAGCATCCAGGAGAACATCCTCCGCGCCGCCGGGACGGTCCTCTCCGACCGGGGCGTCGAGGAGATCGCGAAACCGGTCCTGGACGACGTCACCCGGGGCAAACGGCCCGACCTGATCTCCCTGGGCTTCGCCATCGCCCTCTGGTCCGGTTCGCGCGCGGTGAACGTCTTCATCGACACCATCACCGTCATGTACGGCCTCGACGGCCACCGCGGCATCGTGAAGACCAGACTCCTGGCCTTCCTCCTCTACCTGGTGGCCCTGGTCATCGGCGCCGTCGTCCTGCCGCTCGCCGTCGTGGGCCCCGACCGGGTCGTCGAACTGATCCCCTGGGGAACGGAGGTCGTCTCCGTCCTGTACTGGCCGGCCGTCATCCTCCTCTCCATCGCCTTCCTCACCACGCTCTACCACGTGTCCGTGCCCGTCAGGTCGCCGTGGATCGAGGACATCCCCGGCGCCCTCGTCGCGCTCGCCATGTGGGCCCTCGGCAGCTTCCTGCTGCGGATCTACCTCACCAGCCAGGTCGAGGGCCCCACCATCTACGGCTCCCTCGCCGCCCCCATCGCCGTCCTCCTCTGGATCGGCGTCTCCGCCTTCGCCGTCCTCGTCGGCGCCGCCGTCAACGCCGCCATCGACCGCGTCTGGCCCTCCGTCGCCACCGCCGCGGCCCGCGAGGCCAACGAACGCGCCCGCGCCGTCCAGGCGGCGGAACTCGTCGCCCGCGTCCGCGCCGAGGCCGACGAGGTCGACGAGGACGACCCGGACATGCCCTCCGAGTTCCCCGAACGCTGGTCGAGGTTCCTCCCCCCGGACGACGTGAAGTCCCGCCTCCACTCGGGCTGGGAGAAGGACTGACTGAGGGGAGGCCACGAGGAATGTACGAGGAGCGCCCGGCCCTCCTCACGGGAGCCGCCCTGTGGACCGCCGGGACCGAACTGAGTGCGGCTCTGTGCCGAGCACGTCGAGCCGCGGGCCGGGTCCGTCCCGTTCTTCCCGTCGGTGCTACGACGTTGATCACCCTCCACCGTGAAGACGAGGTCGGATTCGATCTCGAAGTCGGCCGTCCGAAGCGGTTGGGGCACAAGCCCTTCCACTCGTCCGCACCGCCTTCGTGCCGTCCGGTCGGTTGCGGTCGATCACGGCACCCGTCGCTCCCACGTTTCACGCCCCGGCCCTGAGAGTGGTCCCGCGGTCGGCAGGTGGGGCGTCGGTGAGACCGCTCGTTTAATTCAGTGGTGCCGTATGGGAAGGCGGGTTGTGGTTCTGGCCGTTCGTTCCCAGAGGACGGCAACAGGTCTGTCGAGAAGTCGAGAAGAAGCCGGAGGTGAGGACATTGATGACTGTCACGGTGACGGGCTCTGCCCGCATTCAGGAGTTCATCGTTCCCACCCCTGTGGCCTCCGGCTGACACCCACTCGATCCGCGCGCTCGGAGCGCGCCGCCGGGGCCGCCCTTCGAAGGGTTCCCCTTGTCTTTCCCGCTTTCCTCCCGCACCTCCGACTCCTCCCTCCTCGTCGCCCACGGCTGGGACGAGGGCTGGGCCACCGCCTTCGAGCCGTACGCCGCGCAGGGGCTCGTCCCCGGGCGGGTCGTCCGGGTCGACCGGGGGCAGTGCGACGTCGCCACCGCCGCCGGGACCGTCCGGGCCGACACGGCGTTCGTGACCCCGCACGACCCGCTCCGGGTCGTGTGCACCGGGGACTGGGCCGCCGTCGACCCCGAGGGCGCCGGCGATCCCCTGTACGTGCGGGCGTGCCTGCCGCGCCGTACCGCCTTCGCGCGTTCCACGTCCTCCAAGCGGTCCGAGGGGCAGATCCTCGCCGCCAACGTCGACCACGCCGTCATCGCCGTCTCGCTCGCCGTCGAACTCGACCTCGGCCGGATCGAACGCTTCCTCGCCCTCGCCTGGGAGAGCGCGAGTAATACGCAACAGTGTTCACCTGCACAGATGTAGTTCGGAGCGGCCAGATCCGTTCTCTCAACGGCACAGGAGCCTCGTATGTTGCGGGACTTCAGCCCGTCACCCGATCAGTGATTCCTAATGTCGCCTGTCAAGCCGAGAGGGTCGTCAGTGGCGCGAGCTCGTAGCACCGTCCGTCGCGGAGGAGGGCCCAGAGGACGTTGACCCGGCGGCGGGCGAGGGCGAGGACGGCTTGGGTGTGGTGCTTGCCCTCAGCTTGTTTGCGATCGTAGAACCGGCGTGACTTGTTGCTCCGTCGGATGCTGAACAGCGCGGAGGTGTAGAGGACGCGCTGAAGCCTTCGATTGTAGCGTTGCGGCCGTCGCAGGTTGCCGCTGATCATTCCGGAGCCACGCGGGACCGGCGCGATGCCGCCGAAACCGACAAGACGGTCGGCGGTCCCGAAGATGGACATGTCGCCACCGGTGGCGGCCAGAAACTCGGCACCGAGGATGATGCCGAGGCCAGGCATGCTGGTAATCACCTCGAAGTGCCGGTGGCCGCGAAACCGGGCCTCAATGAGCTTGTCGACCTTGGCGATCTGTTCGTTGAGGGCCGACACCTCCTTGGCCAGGGTGTGCACCATCTGCGCGGCCAGCTTCTCGCCGGGCAGACTGGTGTGCTGGCGTTCGGCCGCTTCGACCGTGGTCTCGGCGAGCTGGTTCGCGCGGAGAACCTTGCGGTTGCGCAGCCAAGTCTCCAGGCGTCTGGCGCCGAGCCGGCGGATCGCTGCGGGGGTCTGGTAGCCGGTCAGCAGGGTCAGCGGACCCTTGTTGGTGAGGTCCAGGGCCCGTTCCAGGCCGGGGAAGATCCCGGTCAGCTGGGCCCGGAGCCGGTTGACGGTGTGGGTGCGGTCGGCGACCAGGTTCATGCGCCGACTGGTGAGGGTCTTGAGGTCGGTGACGGTTTCATCGTTGGGGTGCAAGGGGTGCAGATCGCGGCGGATGCGGGTCTGGTCGGCGATAATGGCGGCGTCCTTGGCGTCGGTCTTGCCTTCGCCGCGGTAGCTCTCGGAGGCGCGGTGGATGGCGCGGCCGGAGATGTAGTGCACCAGCTGGACGTGGTTGAGGAGGATGCCTATGACCAGGGCGGCTCCGCCGTCGGCCAGGTCGATTCCCCAAGTTACCTTGTCACCCAGGGCCATGACATCGGTGGTGAGCTCGAGAAGTTCGGGCTCGTCATTGGCGATGCGCCGCGACAGCAGCCGGCGGCCACTCTCATCGACCGCGACGCAGTGGTGGTGGGTCTTGCCTGCGTCGATGCCGGCCCAGATCGCGGCCGTCATGCCTCCGTGCGGTGGGGTGTGCTGGGTGCCTCCTGACGGACGACCTCGCTGTCGATTTCCTACGGAGCGATCATTCGCAATTCCTAATTGGCAGCCGAGTCGTCGTGGGGCGCCGGGCAGCCAATCACTGGAAGCCACAAGCGGCAGAGCTTTTTGAACCACACCCGGCACTCCTGGATGGGAGAACCATACGAAGGATTCGCCCTGCCCCGGTGTATAACATAGGGAGCCTTTTCCAAGCTGGCTGTGCTGAACGCTAGTTGGACAGCCCTGCGTAACGATGGAGCTCCTGTTAGACGGGTTCTCGACCAAGATTACCCGTGTCCGCCAGGAGCTTCGCGTGCTTGTCTACCCGTCCTCGATTGATCTGTCCAGCCGCACCTTGCGGTTCCTGACCGGACAACTGAAGGCCAGGCGGCATGACATTGGGAAGCGGTGGCTACACCTTCCGCCTGCGACAGGCCCTGTTCGCCCTGGCCCACCTGCGGTGCGGTGACACCTACGTCCAACTGGCCGCCGGGTTCGGCATCGGGATCGCGACCGTCTACCGCTACATATGTGAAGCCGTCGAGGCCCTGGCCATCCTCGCCCCGCCCCTGGCCGAGGCGATGCGGACGATCCGGGAGAAGGCGTTCGTCATCCTCGGCGGCGCCCTGCCGCCGATCGACCGGATCGCCGCCGACACCCCCTACTACTCCGGGAAACACAAACGCCACGGCATGAACGTGCAGGTCCTCACCGATCCGTTCGGACGGCTGCTCTAGGCTTTGTCGGCTCTACCCGGCTCGACTCACGACCTGACCGCCGCGCGATACCACGGGATCATCGAAGCCCTCACCGAAGTAGGACTCAGATGCTGGGCGGACAAGGCGTATCAAGGCGCCGGCGGACCCGCCCGCGTACCGTTCCGAGGTCGCCGGCTCAAGTGGTGGAAGCGCCGCCACAACACTACCCACGCCAAGATCCGTTGTCTCGGCGAGCAGGTCATGGCCACCCTCAAGGGCTGGCGCCTCCTGCGGAAGCTCCGCTGCAGCACTAACCGAATCACCGACGTGGTGAAGGCCGTCCTCGTCCTACACCACGCATCAACGTGAGGTTGGAAAACGCTCACGGAACCAACAGAGCCCACGGCTGTCGGCAGTGTCGAGTGGAATCAACACCGCCAGCGACCGAGGGCTCTGCCACGTCACCACCCTAGCTGGCCAGGCCTTATATCCTTTCAGAGGCGAGACGGAAAAGGTTCCTTTTCGGTCCCCTGAGGGAGAATCACCAGGCAGCCGTCAAGGATGACTGCGTTGGAGACTAATTCCTACTTCTGTCGAACTAGCCATTCGATACCAGTCGGCGAGTTGAGGGAAGCGATCGATTCTCTCGAACTGGCACCCACGGTAATCGAAAATGAATCCGGAGTCCACTTGCTAGGCCCCGCATCCGCGACCATTCCGTCTGCGATATAGAAGGCCCATCCGGGAGAAGGCCACATCGAATCCGTAAATGAAACCTTTCGAAAATTCGAGAGGACTTCATTCGCGGCTTCGGCGGAAGCGTTTGATGACCACTGCGTGAATGGAGCATACTCGACCGCTTCGCTGAATGAGTGCCAAAGAAGCATCTCACTCCAATCCGCATTAAGTCGCCGCCACGGCTCGTCATCCTTCGCTTCAAAGATGAAGGATGGCTCGGTCAAGTCGAAAGACCATGCCCATCCGCCCTGATCCATTAGGAAGATGAACTTTCCTTCTTCTTCCAAAATCTCGGAAGGAGGGATTAGCCGCTTCACTCCCTCGACCGGAATTTCCCACCGAGAGGTGATTTCATACCACTTTTTCAGCCCGGCCGGGATCCAGTCAAACTCAGGGCCGATTTCCTTCGCGCTCGACTTGGCCGGACCGAACCACGACGATAGGAACGAATCCATCTCGATTTCCGCCGGACTCAAAGCATCCGCTTCCATGGGTAATCAATCCCACCAATCTCGACTGAGGTACGTCTCTCCGTACACTTCTCCCTCTTTCCTGTAGTAGACAGTAAGTGACGACTTGGATGGAAGCATATCTGGAACCGTAGAACTGCACATGCTACACGTCCAGTTACCCGTGTGGTAGAGAGTACCTTCCTTCAGGCCTTTCTCCCGCATGATGACAGCAACCTGGGCCTCGAGATGGTCGCCGTTCTTAGTTGCGCCCGGTGGCGGCGCATACCCCTTCGGAAGGTTGCGCTCACCTGAGATCAATTTGACTGGGGAGTGATTATCCCAAGATTCGGAATGGGGATAGAAGGCCCCCCCGATAGATTGCCTCTTATGAGTCAGCGACTGGATAGCCGCCTCAGCAGCCTTAAATCCTTCGGCATGGCACGTGTTGTGCACCAGGACTGGCGTCCTGCCGGCCAGCACGTAGTACGTGTGCAGATCGTCAACGGTGAAGTTGTACGTCTTCACGTACTTGGTGAATGGAACGTTTCTGTTGACGGCAACAGTCTCGCCCTTGTCGGTGAGCAGGGTCATGCCCGGCTTCAGGTCCTTCGCAGCAATCCAGGCGTGCTGCGAGGCTGACCAGAAGGGGTGCTCAGCTGTTGCCGTGAGGTTCTCCGTGCCGTCGGGGGTGGCGATGGAGAGTGTGTTGAGGTGCTTGGTTTCCTCTGTGCGGATCAGTTGAGTGACGGGGCGAGCGCCCGTTTCTCCGGTTTCGGGATCAGTCGCGAGAACCTCGTCGCCGATCTCGACGTCCTGGATCTCCTTCGTGCTGCCGTCGCCCATGAGGACGAGCGTGCCGGCGAGGAAGTACTGGCCACCGGTCAGCGGGGTTGACTTGCGCGGGGTTGTTCCTGCGCCTCCGCCAGCGCGGCCGTGCGCAATCATTTCCCCGATGAAGCCCGGTACTTGGTACCAGTCGGACGTCGAGTCCACGCCTTGCTCAAGGACCCACTGGTCGAAACTTGCACCGTAGTCGCAGCCTGGGGCACCGGCTCCGCCATTCCAGCAATCGGAGTCGCCTAGCACCCCGAAGAGGGATGCTGTGTGCGCGCCGATGCTGACTGTGCCCCAGAATGCTTCGCTGAAAGGATTCGACCAGGAGAGGTCGTAGTTTTTCGTAGGGGCAGTTCCACCGCCACCGCCACCGCCACTGCCGCTTCCGCCGCCACCTCCACTGCCGGAGCTAGCTGTTCCAGATGCCTCTCCTGCCCCGGCGGTGACGGTTCCAACGTCGGTGCTGTCGCCTTCAGAGGGCTTCTGCACGTCTCCTGGGACTGCGCCCGTGAGTTCTGGTGCGGTTGGGATGCAGGAGTTTCCGTAGGCTCCGCAAACCTCTCTGAGACCGGTGGGGTCCGAGGACGTGGTGGGATGTTGATTGGCGTAACTGTAGCCGTTGAGAGATTGGTGCTGGTCGGTTGAGAGGATGGGGTCAACGCTGATGAACTGACCGATTTTTGGGTCATATTGGCGCGCGCCGATGTGTGTCAGGCCCGTGGATGCGTCGGCGGTCTTGTTGAGGAAGCCCTTGTCTGTGGGCCAGGTGCCGACCGCTCCGCCACGCTTTGCCCCGAACGGGGTCATGTAGCGCTTGGTGGGCCTCTGCGTGGTGTCCGAGGTGACAGCCAGGCTTTGGGTGCCGTGGCGATCGCCCGCGAGGAACTGGAGCTGAGTCGTTCCGGTCTCGTTCGTGCGGACGGCGATCGGGGTGCCGTCGGCGGTGTAGCTGCGTTGTGCCCAGGTGGTGCCGTTGTCGCGGCGGTGGAGTTCTGTCGCACCGACGTACAGGACGCGTTCGCCGGCCTTGGCATTACGGATCAGCAGAGCGCCGTCAGCGTCGTACACGTAATCGGTCGACTTGGTGCTTTCCGTGAGCGTCGCGAGCTGGCCTTCGGGCGACCAGGTCAGAGTCTGCTGCGTGGTGTCACCGGGGCGCTTGGTGGTGTTGCCCGTGGTGTCGTAGTCGTAGACCTTGTCCTTGGTGGGGTCGGCGGCGGTGCCGCATGTGGTGCGTGGGGTGGTGTATCGCAGTGCGTGCGGCTGCTTGGCCGGGTCGTAGCAGTATGTTGTGGTCGTGTTGCCTGTGGAGAGGTGCTGTGTCTCCGTCTTGCGCTGACCGGCGGTGTTGTAGGTGTACGACGTCCAGTACGGGGCGGGGCCGTCTAGGGCGCTGGCGTTGCGCGGATCGCCGCAGTTCTGGGAGGCCGGGGTCCAGGCTTCGGTCAGGCGGCTGTGCCCGTCGTAGGCGAAGCACTGGGTTTCGGCCTTGGTGGTGCCGCCGAGGGTCGTGGGGTCTGCGATGGAGGTGACGTTGCCGGCCTGGTCGTAGGTGTAGGTGAGGTGCTGCAGCATGTACGGGTGTGTCTGGTCCGTGACATGGCTGAGGGTCAGGCGATCTGTTCCTTCCTCATACCCGTTGGTGATGTAGACGTTGCGGTCACCCGTGCCGCCCTTGCCGAGGGTGAGCTGCAGGACCTGGCCGGTCTCGGAGTAGTCGGCCTGCTGCAGGTAGCCGTTGAGGCCCTTCACAGACGTGAGCTGGCCCAGGGCTCCGTAGCCGTACCCGATGACCTCGCTCGCCAGACCGCCCAGAGCGGGCTCGCTGGTGCTGCCCACAGTCCCGTCGATGCGGTAGGTGGACTGATAGGTGAGTTTCCCGCCCGGCACGGACGGGGTGATCGGGTCCATGGCGGGGAGGGTCAGCTCGGTCGTCGCGGGCCGGTTGAGGACGTCGTATGCCGTGACCGATTTGGTGTACGCCTTGCCGGTCTTGCCTCCGACGTAGCGGGTTGAGGTGGCGGGAAGACCCTTGAGGGGGGTGTCGTAGGTGCGGCTCGTCAAAAGCGTGGCGTCCGATGCCATGTCCGACCAGGTGTTGGTCGGACGGCCGAGAACGTCGTATCCGGTGACGACCGTGGAACTTCCGGTCATCACCTTCACCGGCCGGTCAAGGCCGTCGTACTCAGTACGGGTCGTACCCTTATCAGGGTCCTCCGTGGTCTTCTGCCGACCGTACTGGTCGTAGATGTACTTCCACACGGCGCCGTCCGGCCCCGTGATCTTCGACTGCTTTCCGTCACGGGTGTACTCGAACTTCGTTGAGGTGTATGAACTTCCGAGCGTTGCCCCGTACTCGGCGTCCGCCGGGTTCGGTCCCGCGTACGCGCGGGTCTCGGTCGTCCGGCCGAGGGCGTCGGTGATCGTACGAGTGGCGGAGCCGCCGTCGAGCGCGGTGGTGGCGGTGGAGTCGCCGGTGTAGGTGGTGCTGGTAGTCCACTTCAGCGTGCCCTTGACGTATAGGGCATTGGATGTGGGCCGCCCTGCACCGTCGAAGACCGTCTCGGTCTGCTTCGGTGCTCCTCCATACATCGCCCGCGCGTACTTCGAGACCGGTGCGTTCGTGTCGAAGACGTCGGAGTAGGTGGCGTAGATGCTTCCCAAGGTGTTGTAGCGGGTGTCCGTCAGCAGGCGCCCGCCCTGGGGGGTTGGGGTCTGTGTCTGAAGCGGTCGCAGTAGCGAGTCGTAGATCGCGTAGCTCGTGTTGTACGTTTCGCCGTCGGCCTTGAGGCTTGCCGTCGAGACCCAGGACTCTGTGGTGTTGCTCAGCGAGTACCTGTACTGGGTGTTGGGCGACTGTGTGCTGCGGTTGCGGTTTGGCAACCACACGTCGGTCAGGCGGCCCATTGCGTCGTAGGCGAGCTCGGTCTTCTTCAGGTTTGCGTCGTAGGTGCGCTGGGCGAGGCCGCGCCGCGGGTCGAGGTAGCTGGTGACCTTGTGGGCCAGGGGATTGGTGACGGTCGTTCTCGTCAGCGGACCTGAATCCACGGGCGAGTACGCCGTAGTCATGGTGCTTCCTTGGGCGTCGGTGACCGTGGTGGGCCGACCGAGAATGTCGTAGGCGGTGACGCTGGTCTTCTGCCACGTTACAGCTCCGCCGGTGCCGTATGCGGAGGCGCGTCCGGTCCATGTGGGGCGACCCTTGACCGGCTTCATCGTCGTGGACCAGGCGATGTTGTCGTAGGAGATTGCCGTGTCGGCCATGACGTTGGAGCGCGTGCCGTCGGCCGCGGAGAGCTGGAGGTCGGCTTCGGTGTAGTTGCAGTCGAGGCCCACGGTGCGCACACGCGAGACGAGGTTGGTCAGTCCTGCGTCCACATTGCGGGCATACCAGGTCTCTGTGCAGACCTCGTCGCCCTGTTTGTCTTCGTCGCCCAGGTCGACAGCCTTGGTGGGCATGCCGTAGTCGTCGAACGAGATGGTCGACGTGGCACGTGAGCGCCAAGAGTTGGATGCGGTGAGGTACGTGTAGGACGTCGTGCGCTGGGTGCGGACGAAGCGGGAGACGTGGTCGCCGGCGTCGGGAACAGCGGTTTGGCGTGCGGTTTCGCGCGACCAGGGCCGGTTAGCTATCGCAGAGATCGGAGTTGTGCCGTCGTAGGTCACCTGCTCGCGCAGTGTTCCCGCGTAGTAATCAGAGTCCGGCACCGAGATGATTCCGACTGCTGGCTGTGTGAGCGGGGCGATCGACACGGACTTGGTCGTGCCGTTCTTGTTTCTGTCACCGTTCATGCCCTGCATGTACAGCGACACTGTCTTGGTCCGGTTAACGCCGGTTTTGACCGCGCCCTTATAGACGGTGACCTCACGGTAGCCGCGCCAGTCCGACCAGGTCCGCTCGTTCTTCGGCGTGAACGGGTCATCGTTGTAGTGCCAGGCAGCGCCGCTGTAGACGTACTGGTTCTCGACGGGCTCGTTCCAGCCTGCCAGGTCGGACGTCAAAACACCGATCACACGGTACTTGTGGAACCAGTCGACCGATGCCGTGGAACTGCCATTGATGTTCCAGTACTGCGGATAGCAGTTCCGGGTGTTGGTGTCCTCGGCGGCGGTGAGAACCTGGCTGCGTACGCACTCCGCAGGGGACATCTCCACGGTGGTGATGCCGCCGGTCTCGGAGACGATCGTGCGGATCCGAGGGCGGGTCAGAGGCAGGATGTGGTCGGTGTCGTCATCCACTCGGTTCGGACGCATGTCGTAGGTGAAGACCACCGGGTCCGACTTGATGGCGGTCGTCCCGGCCTTTGCGGTCCGTGTGATCGACTTCAGTGTGAGGACGTGGTCGGAGGTGTCACCGATGTCGCCTCCGTCCTGGTACTCCTGAACGAGGTCCCAACTGTCGACCGCGTCGTAGGTGCCTGTGGCCGTGTTCCACGAGTGAGTGTCAATGCCGGTCAGCCGCTTGCGAGTGAAGAACGACGGCGACTGGGACAGACACTCGGTGGAGCCACTGGCGCAGATGGCGTCGAAGGGCACGTCCGGCCAGGTCTCAGCCGTCTCCTTCGTCAGCGACGAGCATGCTCCCTCCGTGCAGCGCTCGGCGTAGCCGAAGGTCACTTTGGCGTCTGCGTCGTCCGTGAACAGGGCACCCTTGCGAAGGCCGTACTTGATCTCCTTCAGGTATCCGCCGCGTACGTATTCGGCATCGGCCTTTGTGGCCTTGTTCTTCTTGTAGTAGTTCTTCTCTGCCGTGTACCAGTAAGTAGTGGCGTTCCCGTGGGTGTCCTCGACGTAGTCGAGGTTCCAGCGCCAGGCCTGCTTCGCCGACCGTTCGGCGAACGTGGCACCCGCGTCATGGCCGGGCTCACCGACGTCGTCGCCGAATACGGGCGTGGTCCAGGTGGAATTGGTGCGCTCGGTGGTAGCACCGTCGAGTTTGTCACGGCCGAACACGTACTTCGTTCCGTCGCCGGTGATGACGGTCCAGTACTCGCCGTTGTCATCGTTGTTGTCGGCGCCGGTGGAACGGGTCACCTTCGACGCGTCGTCGTTCTCCAGCTTCCACTCACTTGTGGCGGCGCTCGGGTTGGTTGCGTCGGCCTTCACCAGGCGGGACGACTTGCCGTTCAGCACGATCCGTGCGTTGTCGTACTTCCAGCAGCGGTCGAACACATCCGTGTGTCCGTCTTTGTCGCAAATGCCATATGAGCGTTCGATGTAGGACTCGGTGAGGGAGAACCCTTCGCCGATGGTGGTTCCCTGGTTATTGGTGGTCGCGGTGCGCCCATCGATGCTGCCAGAGTCGTAGCCCAGGCTGAGGGACGGAATCGGGCCTGCGGCTGCAGGCGGGAGAGTGAGACCGTACGACCAGGTGAACGAGCCGGAGCTGCCTCCGGCGGACCACGAGGACGAGGCTGAAAGCGGTGTCGCGCTGTAGTCGCCGGTGCCGTTCGCCGCTGCGCCATTGGCGCCGGCTGCGGTCAGGGCCATGACTGTCACGCCAGAGGTCGAGGACCCGAGCTGGGGTTCGACACCCTCTCCGTCGGCGCTCTGGGCGAGAGGGACGCGGGAAATGACGGTCTGGTTCTTCGGGTCGTTGCGCGAAGGAAGGGGGGTTTGGGTCCGGCACTCGGCCTTCTGTGGCGTAGTCAGGGAGCACGTCGGGAGTTGCACTAGCCGGAGTCGGCCAGCCCAGCCGCCTCCGATAGCGGACGCGAAACCGCCGTAGCCGATGCTCACCTCGGCCCCGCCGGCTCGTTCTGCCTCGGCAGTCAGCACAACTCCGGATATTCCGAGTTGGTCTGCGGCCTTCTGGT
The DNA here is from genome assembly GCF_000716625.1 of Streptomyces bikiniensis. Classification (NCBI taxonomy): domain Bacteria; kingdom Bacillati; phylum Actinomycetota; class Actinomycetes; order Kitasatosporales; family Streptomycetaceae; genus Streptomyces; species Streptomyces bikiniensis. Next base: position 76,815 of record NZ_JNXJ01000018.1, read on the forward strand.
CCAGCACCGTGACCGTCGCATGACCGCCCGCCTGGAGAGCGTTCCTGGCGCCGAAGCGAGCGAGGGTGACAGGTAGGCCACCGGGTGCGATCTTGGTGCGCCCGGCCGTTAGTGCGACATCGGCACTGCCGGCCGCGGGCCAGGCCGGTCGCAGTTGCTCGGCCCGGGCGCGCATCACCTGGGTCGTGCTCTCCTGCAGTTCCTTCGCAACCTGTTCCCGGGCCTTTTTGGCGCCCGGACCCGAGCCCTCATGGATCTTGCCGACTCGAGGCTTGGGCACGTCCGGTCGGTCCAGGCCGCCTGTGCCTTCGGCAGCTACAGGGGTAAGGCCGATCGGGATCGACAGCGCCAGGGCCAGAGGCACGATGACGAGCGCTCTGCGGCGTCTACGCCGCGGCCTTCCCTCTTGCGTACTTGTTCTGCCTATTACGGGTTTCACAGATATTCTCCCCACCCCTTCGAACCGCGGATTGATAGAAGCCATGGGCTCCTTGCCCTGGCTTGAAGAGCAGGAGTGGGCGGCACCAGGCACACGGTGCCGCCCACTCCTTGCCTAGCTGTGCCGTCAGGAACCGATCAGCGCGTCGATCTGGGTCTCGTTGTGTACAGCTCCCGACCACACCCGTATGTCGGATACGCGGGCTGCGAGGAAGTGCTTCCAGGTTCCGGTGGACAGTCCCTTGGCGATCGTGAGCTCTCCGGTGCCGAGTTTGGCCGTGAACGTCTTCGGAACAGCGTCGAGTTCCGTGCCGACGCGGAGTGAGATCGTGGCGGCCTGGGCGTCATAGACCCCGGTTAGGCGGACAGGGGTATCCAGTTCGGACTCTTTTTCGGACCGGACCGAAGAGAAGGTGCCATCCGCGTTGAGCCGTCCGAAGTGCCAGTAACCTACCGGCACTTCTTTCTCGACCATGTCCTTCGTTCCATCCGGGAGCGTGATCTCGACAAGGTCCAGCTTGGTTTCAGCGGCTTGGTACCACAAACCCCAGGCTGAGCCGTCCGCGGTGCGCTGTCCGAGAACCTGGCCGACATAGCCCATGCTCTTCGCGTTGATCTCGGTTTTGTCCAGAGCCACCTGCGTCGTCACCGTGAACGACCCCGTGTCATCGACCAACGGGCCCTTGTACGTGGCAGCGCCGTCGACGCCGTCGAAGACGATGTCTTCACCAGCCACCGTGGCGCCGCCCGTCAATGTCAGAGCCTTGCCGTAGCCGGATGTTGTGTCGGAGACAGTCGTTCCGGAGGCTCCGGAAGCGGACCAGTCGGCCACCAATTCGGCCGCGTTGAAGCCGCCTGGCAGGAGGGCCCGGGCTTCGTCAAGGATCTCTGACTCGTCCAAGGCGTTCTGCCATACGGTGACTTCGTCAATCGATCCCTTCCAGTGGTCGTAGTACGCACCGTGCCACCAGACGCGGCCGATCTGGAACTTTCCCGTGGACGCCCACGACGGGGCAACCTTGTCCGTTCCTTGCAACTCGCCGTTGACGTAGAGTCTGATCTCCGTTGCAGGAGCGTCGTAGACGGCTGTGAGGTGAGTCCATACGCCAAGGGTGGCGGGTTGCTTGGACTGCACCAACTGGCTTGTGATGTTGCCATCGGCGGCGTCCTTCGGCGACGTGCGCATCTCCCACTTTTTCGACTCCGAGCGGTACCCGAGATAGAAGGCGCTGTACCAGCCACCGGCCATCATGCCGTCCTGTCCCAGTGCCGTACGGTTCCCGCTACCGTCCTCCAACCTGACCCAAGCAGAAATCGTGTAGGAGGAGCTAGTCGTCACAATGGGCCCAGCAGTGGAGGCATAGCCGGTGGTGCCGCCGAGTGAAAGACCCCTGTCCACCACCTGCGGATCCAGAACTGCCCCCTCCTTGTCATGGGTGATCACTCCACGGCGGCCGCGGTTGTCGCGAGTCACGGCCCCGTACAGGGTCGCGTGGGACATGCCCCCGTCCGGTGCATCGTCGAGAGCTGCGCCGGATGTCTCCGTGAACTGCCATCGGCCGACAGGATCCGCACCTTTGGCCACCTTGAAATCGAACGCTGCCTGGGTGCCCCATCGTCCCAGCGGGTCCTCGGCTCGGACGAACAGTGTGTACGTACCGGCCGCAGGTGGCTTGATCGTCGCCGTCACACTTGAACCCGACAGCTCAGCCCAGTAACCGTTGGAGAGACGGTAGTGGTACGACACGATGGTGTCGCCGCTGGCAGGCTTGAAGGAAACCGTCCCAGGTACACCGGGGGCACCGTAGAAGGGGCAATCGTCGGGGTCAGAGCATGGTTTGTAAGGGTTTCCGAAAGTAATAATGGGCGCCTTCGGTGCTGTCGGGTCGACCTTGAAGTAGCACCAGATCGGGTATCCCGAGGCAGATGCCTGAACGTTGGCGTCGGTGAATACCTGGGTGGCTGCCGAGTACCGGTAGAGGCGCCCCTCGACCAGCTTCGTGGGCCACATTGCTGTGGTCTTCCAGTTGTCCGGAACGGTGCTCGTACTCGGACTGGCTATCCCCATCCCAGACCATGTCCCGTCAGCAGCTTTCGACTCAAGGCGCATCCACGTCCTCAGCTTGGCCTGAGATTCGCCGCCAGGAGCGGTCTGCGGGGTCGCAGTGAAGGTGGGCTGCGGATTATCCATCACTGTCGGGTCAGCGGCGTTGGTGTCGCATATGCGGCTGCTGCCGCTCACAATTCCGACGTTGGTCGGTGGGGCTGGCTTGGCGACATACAGCACACGCAGGACAGCATCATTTCTGAAACGCTTCCACGCAGAGGCGTCGGTCTCATTCCCCGCCCGGATCTCCAAGGTCAGCCGCGAGAACTTACCTGCTGCAAAAGCCTGCACAGTCGGCGTGAGGTTCTCGTTCGGCTCCTGAGGGTTGTCGTTGAACTCGATAGGAGCGTCCGGAGAGTCCGGATCACACAGTGATCCACGTCCGGCCGAGACCCACAGGTCGACCATCCAGTCGAGCTCAGCAGGCCGACTCGCCCAAGTTGTGGCCGAGGAGATGTTGTTCGTCCGGACCAGGTCGACCTGTCGCGGATCGCACTGGAACGACCACGGTTCTGTGACCGCGAACGTGGCGTCCAGTACCTGCTTGCCCTTGAGTTGGTCGGGAGCAAACTCGAAGTACAGACGCTGAACGTAACCAGGTCCACAGTAGTAGCCGTTCCAGCTACCACATTTACCCACACCTTGACCCCGGTTGTCGTCACCGTTGCCCCACCCGTAGGACTCATAACCGTCGCTGCGAAGCTGCGTCCGCTCCGATTCGCCCCATGTGACTGTTGGGTCGATGAACACCGGGTAGTCCTCGGATGCGGTACTGCTTAGCATCCCGGCGTCCGGAACAACAGTGAGCGCAGTTGCCTTGACGTCGACGTCCATGCGGGCGACGTTGTCCCCCTGCCCCGGCTGCAAACCGGTACCGGAAGGCGCCTGCTCAGACGGGTCAGCAGAATCCGACGGCGCGCCATTCGCCGCTACGGCAGCCTGCCGCACCAGTTGTGGTGCCAAGTCAGGCGCATCATCAACTTTCCCGGCCGAGTCCCACATCCGAGCCGGCGGAGCACGGAAGACAGTGGCCCCGCTGCCGTCGACTGCAGCAAGACTCCCGGCAGCACCTTCCCGAACAGTCAGGGCATGTGCCTTCAGACCAAAAGTGAGCTCCTTGAGTGCCGGGTTCGCCGCTGCTGCCGGCGTCTTGACCACCAGTACTTGCTGGAAGCTCTCAACTGTTGCGGTCAGCCTCAGGTCGACGTCAGGCAGCACATCACGGTAGACCGCGTTCGCTCCGTCGACTTCAGGAACTGGCAGATCGCCCGGCCAATCGAGCTCAAGCGAACGACCACGATCGGCGATCTCGACCAGCGGGGCAGCGTCGCCGCCCCCAGAGAACGACATCACCGCAGACGCGGCTTTGGGGCCAATCGATCCGTCCTCACGCCTCTCCAGCGTCGGGTCCGGTACCTGCCAGCCACCACCGGGTTTCGCCACGCGCACCGGCACCGTGTGCTGTTCCAACGTGAAAGTGAACCCGTCGGAGTTCGCGAACACGCTTGCTCGCTCGGAGCGCTTGCTCTCGACCTCGACACGTTGGCCGGACTCCTTGGCCGTCTTCAGAGCGAGGTCCGCCTCGCCAAGAACGGGCGAATCAACGGTTGGCGCGGCTGCCCGTGCTGCAGGAGACGGAACCACCATCCCCATAGCCAAAGCGGACAAGACGACTCCCGCGCTCCAGGCACGTTGATACGCCCGGTGTCTCTTCACAATCCCCACCCCTGCTTAACATAACGCTCACAGTAGGTGGGTCACCCAACGCTCTGATCAATGGCAGGTCAAGGCGCGTTCAGTGAATATGGCAAGTTGAGCGAGGAACGTAGCAGTCCGGCACCCCGTATCAGGTCGAACTCGTACATTGAGCATTTTTCAACCTGCTCCTGGTGTCAGCCAGTTGTGCCGGAAACGTGGTGAAGCCCCGCCTCGCCGTCCCCGTCGCCCCCTGCGCCTCAGCGCAGGGGGCTTCGTCGTTTCCAGGCCCGCCGCGGCTCGCCCGTCCGGGTGCTCGCATGTGTGGGGCCGGTACGGCGCTGAGGGGCGTGACGCCCTGCGGTAGGTTGACGCCGGTGTGACGGCAGTCGGGCCGTGGCCGGTTGGCAGGGGATGAAGACGATGGTCTCTGCACAGATCTTGATCGGCGGCGATGGTGCCGAGACCGTGCTCGATGACGGCGGTCTCCGGATCGTCGACAGCCGCACCCGCACGGAGATCCCCCTCGCGGTGGTCCAGGAGGCCCGTACCGACGGCGGACACCACGTCGAAATCGTGCTCAGCGACAGCGCCGTGCACTGCGTGGACGCCGGGAACCCGACGGCCGCCACCACCTTCGTCGCCGCTCTGACCGCCGCACTCCCCGCACAGCGGGATCCCGCCGGTAGCGCCCGCATCACGGTCACGCAGCTGGCGTCGCCAGAGGACGCGGAGAAGCCGGCGAAGGATCCGAAGTACCTGCGCCGGATCATCATCATGATCGCTCTCGCCGCCGCCTACCTCGGCTACGTGATCTGGGTCGGCGCCGGCCAAGGGGCAGAGGTCATCGCCCCCATCGTCGCGACCGTCCCGCTCCTCTTCGGACTCGGCCTGATGCTTGTCGGCGGGCAGAGGACGCTGCTTCATGTCGTACTCAAGCGGCGCGGGGTCACCGTGCCCGCCACCCTGGACTTCAAGACGACGGACGGGGCGGCCTGGTACAAGTTCACCGACGCCGACGGCGCCGAGCGGACCGCGCGGAGCAAGCACGTCGGACCGGTGGCCCGCGCCACGTACGACCCGGAGAACCCTGCCGACCAGCTCGCCGTCGAGATCTCGGGAAAGAAGCACCTGTTCTCGGCCGGGATGTGGGTCCTCGGTTCGCTGCCGCCACTGGCCGGCGGCATCGCCCTCGCCCTGACCCCGTTCACGATCGGCTGAGCGGCGCGGCCACGGAGCCGTTTCCAACCCGGCGGCCTTGGCAGCGTGTTGGACGGATCTGCAGAACGTCGAAGCTCCTGGTAGACGGGTTCTCGACCAAGATCGCCCGCAGCCACCAGGAGCCTCGCGTGCTTGTCTACCCGTCATCGATCGACCTGTCCAGTCGCACTCTGCGGTATTTGACCGGACACCTCGCTGTGCGTCGAAGGGAGATCGGGACCCGATGGCGGCTTCTGACCGCCGGTCGTCAATCTCTGCTCGCCCTGGCCCATCTGCGATGCGGCGACACCTACGCCCGGCTCGCCGCCGGGTTCGGTATCGGCATCGCGACCGCATACCGCTACATACGCGAGGCCGTCGACGTGCTGGCCGCGCTCGTGCCGACCCTGGCCGATGCGATGCGCATCGCGCGGACCAAGGCGTTCGTGATCCTGGATGGCACTCTGCTGTCGATCGACCGGATCGCCGCCGACACCCCGTACTACTCAGGCAAACACAAGCGGCACGGCATGAACATCCAAGTCCTCACCGACCCGTTCGGCCGCCTGTTGTGGGCCTCGCCCGCGTTGCCCGGCTCCACCCACGACCTGACCGCCGCCCGCACTCACGGGATCGTCGAAGCACTCACCGACGCCGACCTCAAGTGCTGGGCCGACAAGGCATACCAGGTTGCCGCCAGCTCCACCCGGGTGCCCTTCCGCGGCCGTCGCCTCAAGCGGTGGCAGCGCCGCCACAACAGCACACACGCCAAGATCCGCTGCCTCGGCGAGCAGGCCATGGCCACTCTGAAGGACTGGCGTCTCCTACGGAAGCTCCGCTGCAGCACCAACCGCATCACAGCGATCGTTCAGGCCGTCCTCGTCCTTCACCACGCGTCAGCGTAGGTTGGAAAAGGCTCATTGCCTCTCTGGATGCAACCTGGCGTGCGTGGAGGACGCATCGGGTTCCGGCTGTCGGACTTCCCGAGCTGGGAGCGATCTTCCTCTTGTCGGCGTATCGGAACTCGCTGCCGAGCTGCCGGTGTTGGCTGCCGCCCTGGACACGGCTGCTGTTTCGGTCGGGGGTGTACTCCGGTACGGACTGGTGGGATTCACCATGCGCTCCGGGAACACGGTGAGCTACAGGCGGCCGATAGTTGAGGCTGGCAAGCCCCAGGGGCTCGCCCAGGACCCTGTACGACTTGCCGCGTGACGCTGATCCGCTGGTTGTCGGTGTCGTGCAGGTGAGGGCCCGAATTTAATCGGTGGTGTCGCGTCCTGGGGTGGGGCTATGGTTCTGCTCGTTCCAAGGCGCGGCTGTGTCGTTGCCCAGGGCACGGTGTTGGTTCGTTGAGAAGAAGCAGGAGGTGAGGACATTGATGACTGTCACGGTGACGGGCTCTGCCCGCATTCAGGAGTTCATCGTTCCCACCCCTGTGGTCTCCGGCTGACACCCACTCGATCCGCGCGCTCGGAGCGCGCCGCCGGGGCCACCCTTTGAAGGGTTCCCCTTGTTCAACGCTCCGCTCCACCCGTCTTCCCTCTCCGCTGTCCAGCACCCGCTCGCCGTCTACGGCTGGGACGAGGGCTGGGAGGCCGAGTTCGCCCCGTACGCCGCCCAGGGGCTCGTTCCTGGGCGGGTCGTCCGGGTCGATCGCGGTCAGTGTGATGTGGCCACCCCTGACGGTGTCGTTCGTGCCGATACCGCGTTCGTCGTTCTTCATGACCCGATGAAGGTCGTGTGCACGGGGGACTGGGTCGCCGTCGACCCCGAGGGCGGTGATCCGCGGTACGCGCGGACGATCCTGCCTCGGCGGACCGCCTTCGTCCGGTCGACGTCGTCCAAGCGGTCCGAGGGCCAGGTGCTGGCCACTAACATCGATCACATCGTCATCTGTGTGTCGCTCGCGGTCGAACTCGACCTCGGGCGGATCGAACGGTTCCTCGCGCTCGCGATGTCCAGTTCGAGCGGTGAGGCACTGCTGCGTACGCCAGCGGACTCCTGGGAGTCCGGCGCCCAGCCGATCGTCGTCCTCACCAAGGCGGACCTCGTCCCCGACCCCGTCGGTCTCTCCTACCTCGTCGAGGACGTCGAGACCGTCGCCCCCGGCGTGCAGGTGCTGCCCCTCAGCTCGGTCACGGGCGAGGGGACCGACGTGCTCTCCGCCGTGCTGGCGGGCGGTACGACCGTACTGCTCGGAGTCTCCGGCGCCGGCAAGTCCACCCTCGCCAACGCCCTCGTCGGCGAGGACGTCATGGCCGTCCAGGCCGCCCGCGACGTCGACGGCAAGGGCCGGCACACCACCACGACCCGCAACCTCTTCGTCCTGCCGGGCGGGGGCGTCCTCATCGACACCCCCGGCCTGCGCGGCGTCGGACTCTGGGACGCCGAGGCCGGCGTCGGCCAGGTCTTCTCCGAGATCGAGGAACTGGCCCGGGACTGCCGCTTCCACGACTGCGCCCACGAGGCGGAGCCGGGCTGCGCCGTGGCGGCCGCCATCGAGGACGGCACCCTGCCCGTCCGCCGCCTGGAGAGCTTCCGCAAGCTCATGCGCGAGAACCAGCGCCTCGTCGCCAAGACCGACGCCCGTCTCCGCGGCGAGATCCGCAGGGACTGGAAGCGCGCGATGGCCGCCGGCCGTGCCGCCGTCGAGTTCAAGCGCAACGGGCGTCTGCGGTAGCCCGTACGCGGCAGCGGTCCGTATGGGCGGGGGCGTACGGCTCCGGGGAACGTGGTGTCCGAAAACCGCGAGCCCCGGGCCGTCCGCCCCCGCACACTGGAGACCGTGAGGGACGACGACACCCGCTACGAGGCGGTCAGCAGCAGGGACGCGCGGTTCGACGGAGAGTTCTTCTTCGCCGTCCGGACCACCGGCATCTACTGCCGCCCCAGCTGCCCCGCCGTCACCCCCAAGCGGCGGAACGTCGCCTTCTTCCCGACCGCCGCCGCCGCCCAGGGCCACGGCTTCCGGGCCTGCCGCCGCTGCCGCCCGGACGCCGTGCCCGGCTCCGCCGAGTGGAACGTACGGGCCGACGTCGTCGGACGCGCCGTGCGCCTGATCGGCGACGGCGTCGTCGACCGCGAGGGCGTCCCCGGCCTCGCCGGACGCCTCGGCTACAGCACCCGGCAGGTCCAGCGCCAGCTCACCGCCGAACTCGGCGCAGGACCCGTCGCCCTCGCCCGCGCCCAGCGGGCCCACACCGCCCGGCTGCTGCTCCAGACCACCGGACTCCCCGTCACCGAGATCGCCTTCGCGGCCGGCTTCGCCAGCGTCCGCCAGTTCAACGACACGATCCGCGCCGTCTACGCCCGCACCCCCACCGCCCTGCGCGCCGAGGCCGGGACCGGCGCGGGAGCCCGTACCGCCCTCGCCGCCGGGGTGCCGCTGCGGCTCGCCCACCGGGGGCCGTACGCCGCCGGCGAGGTCTTCGACCTGCTCGCCGCCGAGGCCGTGTCCCGCGTCGAGGAGGTCACGGGCGCCCCCGGCGCCCGCACCTACCGGCGCACCCTCCGCCTCCCGTACGGCACCGGGATCGTCTCCGTGGACGAGCGCTCCGCCGGGCGCTGGCTGGACGCCCGCATCCACCTCACCGAGCTGCGCGACCTGACCACCGCCGTGCACCGCCTCCGTCGCCTCTTCGACCTGGACGCCGACCCGTACGCCGTCGCGGAACGCCTCGGGGCCGCGCCCGGCCTCGCCGCCGAGGTGGCCGCCCGGCCCGGTGTGCGCTCCCCGGGCACGGCCGAGCCCGAGGAGTTCGCGCTGCGGACCCTCCTCGGCGCCGAGGAGTCCGCCCGGGCCGTCGAGGAGCACGGCACCCCCCTGGCCACCGCCTGCGGCGCCCTCACCCACCTCTTCCCCGCGCCCCGGCACCTGACCGGCCACCCCGTCGCGGGGCCGCTGGCCCGCGCGCTCGCCGACGGAGCCGTACGCCTCGATCCCGGCGCCGACCGCGACGAGGCCGAGCGCGCGCTGCTCGCCGTCCCCGGAGTGACCCCCGGGGCCGCCGCCCTGATCCGGATGCGGGCCCTCGGGGACCCCGACGTGTTCCCGGGGGCCGGCCCCGATGCCGCCCTGGCGGAAGGGCCGGGCGGCCCGGAGGCCGAGGCGTGGCGGCCCTGGCGCTCGTACGCCGCCCGCTACCTCGGGGTTCCCGTCACCCCGGGCCCCCGCCCCGCGTGATCCTCAGGAGCCCGCTCCCCGGGGGTCCTCAAGGCCCCAGCTGTGGATCCGGTGCGGGCGGATCCGGACGACCTCCTCGCTGAAGTGCGGCCCCAGGCCGTGCGGACCCACCAGCAGCTCCGCCTCGCCGCGGATCTCGACGCCCCGCACCCGCCAGGGGCGGACGCTCACCACGTCGTCCACGACCAGGGCCACCTTCGGGTTCTCCCGCAGGTTGCGCCACTTCTTCGTACGGCCCATCGCGAACCCGCCGATCAGGACGGTGCCGTCCTCCTGCGGGAAGAACCCCACCGGGTTGGCCTGCGGCTGCCCGGACGGGTCGACGGTCGCCATCCGGCCGAGCCGCCCCCGGTCCTCCGTGAGGTAGGTCCACTCCGTCTCGCTAAAACCCTCGAAATTCCTCATGGGTCCAGGGTCGCGCCGATCCCGGCCCGGCGGATCGGCGGCGGGACCGACACCGCCTCCGCCTCCGGGACCAGGACCGCCGGCCTCGGGCCTCCGACCCCGGTCCCGCGGGCCTCAGCCCCAGAGCACCGCCCCCGCCCACGCCCCCACGATCAGCAGACAGGCGAACAGCTCCACGAGCACGCTCGTGCCGGCCGCCCGCATCACCGTCCGGGTCGCCGCCCTGGCCTGCCCGTGGCCGCCCAGGCGGAGCCGTTCCGCGAGGTAGATCCCGCCGATGAAACCCGGCACCGCGCCGACCACCGGCACCAGGACGAAGCCCAGGAGCGCGCCCACCCCGGCGTACGCCACCATCCGGCGCGTGATGCCGACCCCCCGGAACCGGCGCGCCGGCAGCTGCCAGACGATCACCTGGGTGAGGAGCAGCAGCCCGGTCGAGGAGGCGAGCAGGAGCCAGGCGAGGTCCGTCCGCTCGTGCAGCGACCACCAGAGCATCGCCGCCCACACCAGCCACGTTCCCGGCACGCCGGGCGCCAGGACCCCGAACAGGCCGAGCAGCATCACCGTCGCGACCATCAGGAGCTGCCACACACCCACGCTGCCCAGCCTGCACGACACCGCGGATTCCCGCAGGTCGCGACGGGCGGACGGGGGACGTGGGCGGCGGGCGGCGGGGGGCGGCGGCGCACGGGTTGTGCGGGGCATACAAGGTGTACGGGGCGTACAGGGTGCACGAGGTGTACAGGGTGCACGAGGAGTACAGGGTGCATGAGGTGTACGGGGACCATGGGGCGTACGAGTTGTGCGTGGCATACGGGGCGGGCCCGCCCCGGCCACGGGCCCGCCTCACCTCCGCGCGACCCACCCCTTCTCGTACGCGTGCCACCCCAGCTGCAGCCGGGTCGAGACCCCCGACAGCTCCATCAGCCCCTTCACCCGCCGCTGCACCGTCCGCAGCCCCAGGTCCAGCTGCTTCGCCACGCTCGCGTCCGTCATCCCGGCCAGCAGCAGGGAGAGGATCTCCAGGTCCACCGCGTCCGGGCCCGGCGCCTCGTCCTCGGTGATCTGCGCGCCCGCCCCCAGCCGCAGCGGCAGCGCGTCCCGCCACACCGACTCGAAGAGCCCCATCAGCGACTCCAGGAGCCCGCTCGCGTGCACCACGATCGCCGCCGGCTCCACGCCCCGCCCGGTCAGCGGCACCATCGCCAGGGACCGGTCGGCGACCACCAGCTTCGTGGGCACCCGGTCCGCGACCCGGATGAGCTCCTCGCGGCCGAGCGCCGCCGACAGCTCCATCAGCCCCGTCGGCAGGGACAGCACCTCGCGCTCGATCACCACCCGGTAGCGCACCCCGCGCCCGGCCGCCTGCTCCTCCGCGTCGTTCTCCAGGCCGGAGACCGCGATCGGCTTGCCCGTCACCAGGGCGCAGACCTCCTCCGTCGCGCCCAGCTGGAGCTGGAGGAAGCGGTGGGTCACCGCGCTCGCCCCGGTCACCACCTCCACCAGGTCGTGCACGGCCGCCTCCGCCGCCTCCGCCCGGTACTCCTCGGCGAGCAGCGCCGCCGCCAGCTCCGCCTGCTCCAGCTCGTGGCGCTGCTGGGTGAGCAGCGCGCCCAGCGCCACCCCGGGCGGGGCCGCGACCCACCGCCCGGTGCGGGCCGAGGACTGGGCGGCGAGCCCCTGCGACTCCAGGCGGCGCAGCGCCCGCTCGGTCTCCCGCTCGGGCAGGGCGAGCCGATGGGCGAGGTCCGTGACCTCGGCCGCGCCCAGTGCGACCAGAGCGCGGTACGCCGATTCCTGGCGCTCGTCGAGTCCTATCGCTCCCAGCATGGATGCCCCACCCCTCGCCGCACCTCCGCCGGGCGTCCCGCGTCTTCCGGGGACGTTCACCGGAGGCTTTCGTTCCGTTGGTGACCTGGCGGGAAACGGCCACGGCGTATTCCCGCCGGGCTCATCATCCCTGCACCGCCCTCACCTCTGCCAATGTGGCGCCACCGCAGCACCAACAGCCTCCGGGAACGGGCGACTTGCACCGCCGTGCCCGGAATCAGATGGGGAGAGCGATGCGTCCGATTTCGCGTACGGTCCTGGGGGCGGCGACCGCCGCCGTCCTGGCCGCCACCGCGGTCGCGCCGTCCGTGGCGAACGAGCCACGGGACGGCACGGCCGGCAAGCGACCCCTGGTCGGCGGTGAGGCCTCGGCCCGCACCGGGGCACGGACCGCCACGGTGACCCTGGTCACCGGCGACCGCGTCCTGGTCACCCGCGACGCCGCGGGCAACCCGGCAGCCGCGGCCCTGCCCCGCGAGGACGGGACGGTCCCCTTCGTCCAGACCCGCCGCACCGGCCAGGACCTGTACGTCTACCCGGAGACCGCCACCGCCGCGCTCGCCGCCGGACGCGTCGACGAGGAGCTCTTCAACGTCACCGGCCTGATCCGCCAGGGCTACGACGACGCCGCCACCACAGCCCTCCCCCTCATCGCGGTCTACGGCTCCGACGTCGCCCGCTCCGTCCCCCTCGCCCCGCGCGGGGCCCGGCGCGGCCAGGTCCTCAAGGTCGTCGACGGGGTCGCCCTCCAGGCCGAGAAGAAGACCGCGGCCACCTTCTGGGCCGAGGTCGGCCTGTCCGGCGCCGACGCCCCGAAGGCCCGCACCGCCTCCGGCACGAAGACCGCCTCCGGCACGAAGACCGCCTCCGGCACGAAGACCGCCTCCGGCACGAAGACCACCTCCGGCACGAAGACCACCTCCGGCACGAAGACCGCCTCCGGCATCGAGAAGCTCTGGCTCGACCGCAAGGTCGGGGCCACCCTGGAGCGCTCCACGAAGCAGGTCCACGCCCCCGAGGCCTGGGCCGCCGGCTACGACGGCAAGGGCACCAGGGTCGCCGTCCTCGACACCGGCGCCGACGCCGACCACCCCGACCTCAAGGGCCGCGTCGTCGCCTCGGAGAACTTCACCGACTCCGACACCGCCGGCGACCGCCAGGGCCACGGCACCCACACCCTCTCCACCGTCGGCGGCTCCGGCGCCGCGAGCGGCGGCAGGAAGAAGGGCGTCGCGCCCGGCGCGGAACTCCTCAACGGCAAGGTCCTCGACGACTCCGGCTCCGGCGCGATCTCCTGGATCATCGCCGGCATGGAGTGGGCCGTCGCCCAGGGCGCCGACGTCGTCTCCATGAGCCTCGGCAGCCCCGTCCCCACCGACTGCACCGACCCGATGAGCACCGCCGCCGAGGAACTCGCCCGGAACGAGGGCACCCTCTTCGTCGTCGCCGCCGGAAACACGGGCCCCTCCCTCAACACGGTCTCCTCGCCCGGCTGCGCGCCCGGCGTCCTCACCGTCGGCGCCACCGACCGCGACGACTCCACCGCGTACTTCTCCAGCCGCGGCCCGACGCTCGTGAACCACACCCTCAAGCCGGAGATCGCCGCGCCCGGCGTCGCCATCTCCGCCGCCGCCGCGGGCGGCCGGGGCGTGTACGCCTACCAGTCCATGTCCGGTACGTCGATGGCCACCCCGCACGTCGCGGGCGCCGCCGCCATCGTCAAGCAGCGCCACCCCGACTGGACCGCCCAGCAGATCAAGGCCGCGCTCGTCGCCTCGGCCGAGAGCGACGTCCCCGGCGATGTCCGCGAGGTCGGCGGCGGCCGTCTCGACGTCAAGGCCGCGATCGACCAGAAGGTCCTCGGCGCCCCCGCCGTCCAGGGCGGCACCTTCCACTGGCCGCAGGACAGGACCGACCGCACCATCGTCTCCGTCCCGTACACCAACACCTCCGGCGCCCCCGTCACCCTGAACCTCTCCGTGGAGAAGGTCACCGGCAACGACGGCTCCCGCGTACGGAGTTCGGTCGCCCGCCTCGGCAAGCGGACCGTCACCGTCCCCGCCGGCGCCACCGTGAAGGTCCCGCTGGAGCTCGACCCCGCCGCCCGCCTGGACCGCGCCCAGTACGGCGACGTCACCGGCCGCGTGATCGCCACCGGCAAGGGAGGCGTCCACGTCTCCACCCCGTTCTCCCTCCACGTCGAGCCGGAGACCGTCACCCTCCGCGTCAAGCTGATCGACCGCCTCGGCGAGCCCGCCTCCGGCGCCTCCTCCCTCGACGTCATCGGCACCGACGACGCCACCGGCGAGCGCCGCTTCAACGAGGGCGCCACCGACCAGGTCTTCCGCCTGCGCCCCGGCAGCTACTTCCTCTCCTCCTACGTCACCACGCCCGACCCGGGCGAGGGCGCGACGCTGAACGACTCGCTCAGCTACCTCGGCCGCCCGCAGCTGGAGCTGAACAAGGACACCACCGTCGTCCTCGACGCACGCAAGGCCCACAAGCTCTCCGTGCGGACCGACAAGGACACCGAACTCCGCGGCGCCACCCTCGCGTTCGCCCGCTCCTGGGACGACACCTGGACACACGCCAGCACCGCCGCCGGACCGCGCACCCTCCGCGCGTACTACGCCTCGGTCGAAGGCCGCGCCGACGACGGAGACTTCGAGTTCGGCAGCTACTGGCGGGCCGCCGCCCCGCAGATCACCTCGCTGCGCACCACCGACGGCCTGACCCTGCACCCGCTCACCGGCTCGATCGCCTCCGACAACCTCGACGGCACCGGCTCCGCCCGCCTCGTCGACGCCGGGACCGGCACCCCCGACGAGCTGAAGGCCGCCGACGTCAAGGGCCGCGTCGCCCTCGTCCGGCTCCCCGACGACAGCAACCAGGCGAGCACCCTCGCCCGCGACGCCAAGGCCGCCGGAGCCGTCGCCGTCGTCGCGCACCACACGGCCCCCGGCCGCTGGTACCCCGGCGGGGGCTTCATGGGCAACGGCCTCCCCGTCCTCTCCGTCCCCTCCACCGAGGCCGCCGCGCTCCTGAGAAAGCTGGCCGCCGGCCCGGTCACCCTCGCCTGGAAGGCCACCGCGAAGAGCCCGTACGTCTACAACCTGGCGTTTCCCGAGACCGGCACGATCCGCTCCGGCAAGGAGTACCGGGTCCGCGACCGCGACCTGGGCCGCACGGAGTCCGCGTACGGCTCCGCCGGTACCGCCGCCGACTTCCTCGACAGCCCCGCCGCGTACCGCCCCGACGGCACCCGCGTCTTCTTCGGCTCCCTCGAATCGGTCCCCGTGCCCGGCACCCGCACCGAGTACTACTCGACCGGCGACACCGCCTGGGAGCAGCTGATCGGCAGCAACTTCCCCTTCGGCGAACTCATGGTCGGCACCCGTCACGCCTACGAGCCGGGGGAGAGGCGCACCGAGCGCTGGTACGACGGCGTCCTCGCCCCCACCGCCCCGCGCGACGCCACCGGGAAGCCGGTCCTCGTCTCCGAGCGCCAGGGCAACCTCATCGGCTTCGCCGCCGCCATGTGGGGCGACGCCACCCACCACGCCGAGCCCGGCTCCTTCGGCGACATCGGCAACCTCCGCCTCCACCGGAACGGCGAACTCCTCGGCGAGACCGGCTGGCCGTTCGGCGTCTTCGAGGTACCGGCCGAAGCCGGGACGTACAGGCTCGAACAGAACACCATGAAGATCGGCAGCAAGGTGTGGGCCCGCTCCACCTCCGTCAACTCGGTGTGGGAATTCACCTCCAAGCTTGACGAGAACGTCTATTCTCAGGGCATCCCGATTCTCTTCCCCCGGTACGACCTTCCGGAGGACGGCCTCAAGACCCTCGCCGCGACAGACGGCCAGCACATCGGCCTCACCGCGACGGGACACGCGGGCTACACCCCCGCGGCGCTCACCTCGGCCAGGCTCTCGTACTCCTACGACGGCGGTACGACCTGGACCGAAGCGCGGGTCTCCCAGCAGGGCGGCCGCTGGACCGCGACCGTGAACCACGCGGGCGCGACCGGCGAGCAGGTCACCCTGAGGACCGAACTGACGGACGCCAGGGGCAACTCCGTCACCCAGACCGTGGTCCGCGCTTACGACGTGCGCTGACCACGCCGGTCCGCCGGGCGTCCTTCCCGTGGGGGGTGGGGTCGCCCGGTGGACCACCCATTCGTCGCAACGCTTTTTCCGATGTGCCGTTTTCGGGCCCCTCGCGCGGTGGACAATAAGGGCATGACTCAGCAGGGGGACAGCTGGTGGGACAAGCTCTACGACGAGTCGGCGCCGGACACGGGCCCGACGGCCTCGGGTGACACGCTCGACGACCGCTTCGACACGGCGGCCCGCGCCACGACGGGCCCACCGGGCGGGGCGCCGGCCGACACGACGGTCCCGCCCGACGCGAAGAGCCCGACCCGCCCGGCGGGCCCGGGCCCCCGGGCCGCGGCACCGGCTCCAGCGCCGAAGAGCACCGCCCCGGAGCCCGTGCCACCACCCGTACCGACCGCGCCGCCCGCACCACCCGTACCGACCACACCACCCGCACCACCAGCACCGGTCGCCCCACCCACGCCGGTCGCGGCCCCCGAGCCGCCCGCTCCCGCACCGCACGCTCCCGGCCCGCCCGTTCCCGGGCGGGCCCCCTGGGAGGCCGCCGAGACCGGGCCGCGGACCTTCCCCGCCCCGCCGGTCGAAGCGCCCACCGTCCAGGTGCCGGTGCCTCCCGACCCGCCGGGGCAGGACCCGGACCCGGAACCGGAACCGGGGGAGGAGAAGGAACGGGACCCGGAGAAGGAGCAGGCGTCGGCCCGCACCGACCACGCCCCGACCGTCCAGGTCCCCGTCCCCCGCCCCCGTACCGGCTTCGTCGGCAGCAGACCGCCCACCTACGACCCCGAGCCCACCGCCCTGCCCGTCGCCCGCCCCGGCGAACTCGCCGACGTGGTCGCGGACACCGTCCTCGACGGCGCCCGGTACGGCACCTGCACGCTGCGCGCCGCCTCCGTGCGCGGCGACTCGGCCCGCTTCCGGGGCGAGCCCCGCCGCGACGCCCTCCTCACCGCCCGCTTCGGCCACGACGAGGCCGCGCTCGTCCTCGTCGCCGTCGCCGCCGGCTCCCGCGCCGCCGAGGACGCCCACCTCGCCGCCGCCGACGCCTGCCGGTGGATCGCGGAGGCCGTCTGCCGCAGCCACAACCGGCTCTCCGAGGACATCAGGTCCGGCCGTCGCGGCGACCTCAAGTCCGGACTGCACCGGCTCACCGACCGCACGTACGGCAAGCTGCGCGCCCGCGCCGCCGAGCGGGACCTCGCCCCCGACGAGTACACCGCCTCCCTCCGCTGCCTCCTCCTGCCCGCCGACCCCGGCTGCCGCACCCGGGTCTTCTTCGGCATCGGCGGCGGCGGGCTCTTCCGGCTCCGCGACGGCGCCTGGCAGGACATCGAGCCGCTGCTGCCCGAGCGGGCCGCCGTCACGGGCGCCCCCGTCGTCGGCTTCGGCTCCCCGCCGGCCACCCCGGCCACCCCCGAGGCGACCGAGGAGGGCGACCGGCTCACCATGGACCTCGGCATCACGACCGCGCCGGGGCCGCTCGTGGAGGAGCCCGTGCCGCCGCCCGCCGAGCCGTTCCGCTTCCGCGCCTCCGTCGCCCGTCCCGGTGACACCCTGCTGCTCGCCTCGCCCGGCCTCGCCGAGCCGATGCGCGGCGAACCGGACCTCGCCCGCGAGCTCGCCGACCGCTGGGCCGGCGCGGAGCCGCCCGGTCTCGCCGCCTTCCTCGCCGACACCCAGCTGAGGGTGACCGGTTACGCCGATGACCGTACGGGGGTGGCCGTCTGGGAGGCGTGATCCACCGGGCCGTGTGTTGATGGGACCATGGCCAAGCAGAACGTAGCGGAGCAGTTCGTCGACATCCTCGTGCGCGCGGGCGTGAAACGCCTCTACGGCGTGGTCGGCGACAGTCTGAACCCGGTGGTCGACGCGATCCGCCGCACCAAGGGCATCGACTGGATCCACGTCCGGCACGAGGAGGTCGCCGCCTTCGCCGCGGGCGCCGAGGCCCAGATCACCGGGGGCCTCGCCGCCTGCGCGGGCTCCTGCGGGCCGGGCAACCTGCACCTCATCAACGGCCTGTACGACGCCCACCGCTCCATGGCCCCGGTCCTGGCCCTCGCCTCGCACATCCCGTCCAGCGAGATCGGCCTCTCCTACTTCCAGGAGACCCACCCCGACCAGCTGTTCCGCGAGTGCAGCCACTACAGCGAGCTGATCTCCAGCCCGAAGCAGATGCCCCGGCTGCTCCACACGGCGATCCAGCACGCCGTCGGCCGCGGCGGCGTCAGCGTCGTCTCGCTGCCCGGCGACGTCGCCGACCAGCCGGCCCCGGAGAAGGCCGTGGAGTCCGCGCTCGTCACCACCCGGCCCACCGTCCGCCCCGGGGACGCCGAGGTCGACGCCCTGGTCCGGATGATCGACGCCGCCGACCGGGTGACGCTCTTCTGCGGCAGCGGCACCGCCGGGGCGCACGCCGAGGTGATGCAGTTCGCCGAGCGGGTCAAGGCGCCGGTCGGCCACGCCCTGCGGGGCAAGGAGTGGATCCAGTACTCGAATCCGTACGACGTCGGCATGAGCGGGCTGCTCGGGTACGGCGCCGCCTACGAGGCCACCCACGAGTGCGACCTGCTGATCCTGCTCGGCACCGACTTCCCGTACAACGCCTTCCTGCCCGACGACGTCAAGATTGTCCAGGTGGACGTCAGGGCCGAGCACCTCGGGCGCCGCTCCCGGCTCGACCTCGCCGTCTGGGGCGACGTCCGGGAGACCCTGCGCTGCGTGATCCCCCGGGTCCGGGCCAAGAAGGACCGCCGCTTCCTCGACAAGATGCTCAAGAAGCACGCCGACGCCCTCGAAGGGGTCGTCAAGGCCTACACCCGCAAGGTCGAGAAGCACGTCCCCGTCCACCCCGAGTACGTCGCCTCCGTGATCGACGAACTCGCCGACGAGGACGCCGTCTTCACCGTCGACACCGGCATGTGCAACGTCTGGGCGGCCCGCTACCTCACGCCCAACGGGCGGCGCAGGATCATCGGCTCGTTCAGCCACGGCTCGATGGCGAACGCGCTCCCGCAGGCGATCGGCGCCCAGTTCACCGACCTGAACCGGCAGGTCGTCTCGCTCTCGGGCGACGGCGGGTTCTCCATGCTCATGGGCGACTTCCTCACCCTCGTGCAGTACGACCTGCCCGTGAAGGTCGTCGTCTTCAACAACTCCTCGCTCGGCATGGTCGAGCTGGAAATGATGGTCGCCGGCCTGCCCTCGTACGGGACGACGAACAAGAACCCGGACTTCGCCGCCATCGCCCGCGCCGCCGGCGCCCACGGCATCCGGGTCGAGAAGCCCAAGCAGCTCGCGGGCGCCCTCAAGGAGGCCTTCAGGCACAAGGGCCCGGCCCTGGTGGACGTCGTCACCGACCCCAACGCGCTCTCCATCCCGCCCAAGATCAAGGCGGACATGGTGACCGGCTTCGCGCTCTCCGCCAGCAAGATCGTCCTGGACGGGGGCGTCGGGAAGATGCTCCAGATGGCGCGTTCCAACCTGCGGAACGTGCCCAGGCCCTGACCCTCCGCCACGACCCATGTGTGCCGACGGTCCTGTGGGGCATTCATCCCCGTGAGCCTGTTCGACGCGACCACGGGTGGGGGACATGACCGGGGAGTCACGACAGCCGACTCAACTGCTCAGAAAGGTGGGCTGCGCGGATCTCACGGCCGTACCGGAAGTACGGCACGCCTTACGCGAACTGCTGCGGAAGTGGGGCGGTCCTGGCGCCTCCGACGTGGCCGAACTCCTCACCAGCGAGCTGGTGACCAACGCCCTGGTGCACACCGACCACGGGGCCGTCGTGACCGCGACGGTCGTCCCCGAGCAGCTGAGGGTCGAGGTCCGCGACTTCGTCCCCGGCCTGGACGCGCCGCACGCGCTGCCCGACGACGACCGTACGAACGGCCGGGGGCTCGTCCTCGTCCAGGCCCTGGCCGACTCCTGGGGAGTCGAGGACCAGGGGGTGGGCAAGGTGGTGTGGTTCGAACTGAACGGCGGGGCCGCCTGAGGGGGCGACCCCGCCGTTCTCCGTACTTCCTCGCTCAGCCGAACTGCTGCTCCAGGTCCTTGAGCTTGCGCTCCAGGGAGTCGAGACGGGGCAGCGCCTGGGTGTCGTCCTCGGCGGTGAGGTCCACCGTCCGGGAGTCTCCCGTCCGGGGCTCATCGCCCCTCACGGCTTGCAGGGACGGCCGGGGGCGAAGGGGCAGCTGTCCGGGGTCCGCTATGGCGGGCTCCACGACGGGTGCCTGGACGGCGCCCGTCGTGGAGCCCGACCCGGAGACCTGGGCGGGCGCCGAGCCCGGGGCGGCCGTGGCGTTCAGCGCCGCCATCTCGACCTGGCGGCCGCCGCCGCGGCCGATCCCGAAGGAACGGTGCTGGCGGTTGATCGCCTTGAGCCGGGCCCGGTCCAGCTTCACCTGGTCCCGCCTGCGGATCCGGTTCTGCTCCTTCTCCCTGCGGTCCTCCCGGACCTCGTCGACCGCCTCGTCCAGGGTCCGCACGCCCTCCAGGAGCATCAGGGACCAGGCCGCGAAGGTCTCCCGGGGAGCCCTCAGCCAGCGGACGATCCGGATCTGCGGCAGCGGACGGGGCACGAGGCCCTGTTCGCGCAGCGCGGCCCGGCGGGTCTGCTTCAGCGCCCGGTCGAAGAGGACCGCCGCCGAGAGGGACATGCCCGCGAAGAAGTGCGGGGCCCCGTCGTGGCCGAAGCCCCTGGGCGCGTGCACCCAGTTGAACCAGGCCGCCGCGCCCGCGAACAGCCAGACGAGCAGGCGCGAGCCGAGGGCCGCGTCGCCGTGGCTGGCCTCGCGGACGGCGAGCACCGAGCAGAACATGGCGGCGCCGTCGAGGCCGAAGGGCACCAGGTACTCCCAGCCGCCGGAGAGGCTGAGGTTCTGGCGGCCGAAGCCCACGAGCCCGTGGAAGGAGAGCGCGGCCGCGACGGCCGCACAGCAGAACAGCAGGCCGTACGAGGCGAATCCGTAGACCGCCTCCTTGCGCCTGCGGCGCTCCTCGCTGCGTTCCCAGGAGTCCTCGGCCGGGGCCTGGTCACCGGCGCGCTTCCCGCGCGCGAGCACCGCCACCGCCGTCAGGACTCCGGCGACCATCACGCCGCCCGGGAGCAGCCAGTCCAGCGATATGTCGGTCAGTCTCATGCGGTGTCCCTTGCATCGCGGTAGGGCGTTCGGTCGCCCATACTGACCGACCCCGCGCGATGCTCACGCCGTTTCGGGGCAAGAGCACGCCATCGGGGTGCGGGGCCATACGAATAGGGGCGATCTGGTCGAACGCCCTTGCAAGGGAAGGGAGTTGTGTTCGATTGACGTCACCCTTCCGGGTGGTGTGATCGTCAGGCGGCCGCGGTCAGCCGCTGGACCCGGTCGGCGTCGCAGGTGCGCGGGCAGGTGACGCAGGTGTCCTCGGGGCGCAGCGTGTAGAAGAAGCAGCAGGTGGCCCGGTCCCGGGTGGTCAGCGGGGCGCCGTCCGGCCCCTCGGCGCCGGGCAGCTCCCGGAAGCCCGCGGCCCCCGCGTACGGCTTGTACGGCTTGGCGGTGCCCGGCATGAGGAGTTCCAGCTCCTCCGTCGCGCGCCGCTCCTCGCCGAGCAGGGTGCCGACGTACCAGAGGCCCTCGACGATCTCGTCCGTCGCCATCCCCCACAGGGCCCGGCGGCCGCGCCGCATCCGGGAGCCGAAGCCGTCGAGGACCGCCTCGAAGTGTTCGGCGAGCGAGGAGCGCACCTCGGCCCGCAGTGCCTCCTCGTCGGCGACGACCCGGGCGCCGGGCAGGGCCGCGGCGGGGTCGTCCGGCAGGCAGGCGAACTCCTCGATCCGGACCGCCATGCGGCCGAGGGCGCGCTGGAAGGCCACGTTCCGGACGGGCAGGCGGGGGACCCGGCGGTGCAGGAACCAGGGGACGGTGACCAGGAGGCAGGCGGGCCAGGCGTAGCGGTGCAGCCCGAAGCCGGCGACGACGTCGGGACGGGCCCGGGTGCCGTAGTCGCGCAGCACCTGCTCGTCGTCCCAGGCCAGGAAGGCGTCCAGCTCGGCTCCGCCGGCCGCGAGCGCCTCGGCGCCGACCCAGCCCTCGCCGCGCGGCAGGAGTGCGCCCGGGGCGTGTTCCTCTATGCGCAGGTACGAGAAGACCTCGGCGAGGCGGGCGTAGGAGGCCGCGACGGGCGAGGCGGGCGGGGCGGACAACAGGGCGGGGACGGTCATGCGGACCACCGAATCGCGATCGTTGGCAGGTAAGGCTTACCTTACCCGATTCGATCGGCTGTCTCACCACCAGCACACCGTTCCGACCTGCGAGGCGTCTCTCACACCCCTGACGGCGGCTCGTTCGCCTATGGTGCACAGAGGTCCCGCGCGACGCGAGCCGGGACCGGCACGAGGCCCCAGGAGGACCCGGGTGGAGCAGGGAGCGGCGCGCGAGCGGACGACGGAGACCCCGTCCCCGGCCTCGCCCCCCGCCGACGCCGCGCACGACCGGCCGACGGCCCCGGCCGGGCCCGCGCGACCCTCCCGCGTACCGGACCAGGCCCGGAGCCCGGAACCGGGCCGGGACCAGGACGCGGATCGCGAGCGCGAAGCGGCCGCCCCGGTCCCGCGCCCGGACCGGGGACGCGACACGGAGCCGCGCCCGGACCGGCGCCCCGGCCGGGACCGGGCCACGGCCCCGGACCCGGCACGGACCGCGGAGCCACGTCCGGGCCGGCACCCGAAGCAGGGCGCGACCCCGCACCCCGGGCGGCGCCCGGGGCGGGGTCGGGGCACGGCCCCGGGTCGGAGCGCGGACCCGCGCCCCGGGCAGGGGCGAGACGCGGTCCCGGAGGTTCCGGACGCGCGGGGCGAGCACACCCACGGTGAGGCGGTCGGGCTCGTGCCCCGGCCCGTGCGGCGGCACTCGGTCCGGGGGCAGATCCTCGAAGCGCTCCGCACCGCCCTCGTCGGGGGCGAACTGGTCCCCGGCGAGGTGTACTCCGCGCCCGCCCTCGCCGAGCGCTTCGGCGTCTCCGCGACCCCCGTCCGCGAGGCCATGCAGCGCCTGGCCGTCGAGGGCGCCGTCGAGGTCGTGCCGAACCGCGGCTTCCGCGTCGCCGAGCGCACCCCCCGCGAACTGGCCGAGCTGGCCGAGATCCGCGCGCTCATCGAGGTCCCCGTCATGCTGCGGCTCGCCCGCACCGTCCCCGCCGCCCGCTGGGCCGAGCTGCGCCCGCTGGCCGAGGCCACCGCGACCGCCGCCGCCCGGGGCGACCGCGCCCACTACGCCGAGGCCGACCGCGCCTTCCACCGGGCCGTCCTCTCCCTCGCCGGGAACCAGCAGCTCCTCGCCGTCGCCGACGACCTCCACCGCCGCTCCCAGTGGCCCCTGATCAGCGCCCCCACCCTCCGCCACGGCGTCCTCGTCGCCGACGCCGCCGAGCACACCGCCCTGCTCGACGCCCTGATCGCCCAGGACCTGACGGTCGTCCGGGCCCTGGTGCGGGAGCACTTCACCGGATCGGAGTGCTGAGCGCCCGGGACGACTAAGGTCATGGGCGTCAGCCGCTCGCACCGTGCCGTCCGTGAGGTGTCCCCATGCCGTCCGCGACCCCGTCCCCGGCCTGGGACGGACGCCGGCCCGCCACCGGTACGGAGCCCGGGGCCGCGGCCCTGCTCGGCTGGCTCACCGACCCCGACGCGCCCCGGCTCTGCCTCGTCACCGGCGCCCCCGGCAGCGGCAAGACCGCCCTGCTCGGCTGGCTCGCCGCGCACGGCCCGCGCTCCGGCCGCACCCGCCGCCGCCCCGCCCGGGTCCTCGTCCCGCTGGCCGGACAGAGCGCCCTCGGCGCGGCCTGGACCGTCGCCGACCGCCTCGGCGTGGTCGCCGGAACCCCGGGCGACCTCGTCGACGCCCTCGCCACCAGCGAGGCGCGCCCCACCGGCCGGGCCGTCCTCCTCCTCACGGACCTGCACGCCGCCGCCGAACCCGACGCGCTCGCCCGGCTGGTCACGGAACTCGCCGGGGTGGGCCGGATCCGCCTCGTGGTCGAGGCCCGCGACGACACCCCCGCCCTCGCCGCCCTGCGCGCCGGCCGCCGGGCCGCCGTCGTGGACCTCGACCGCGACGGCGGCCCCCTCGACCCGCCCGAGGAGCCCGCCCGGCCGCTGCCGGACCTCTCCGACCCGGCGGCCGTCTGCGCCGCCGACCCGCTGCTCGTCACCACGGCGTACGTCACCGGCTCCGCCCCGGCCGGCGTGCCCGGCACCCTCGACGGGCCCGAGCCGTCCGGCCGCCCCGGCGAGACCACCACCGACGACCACGGCGGGCTGCGCACCGCCTGGATGCGGGCCGGGCAGTCCCTCTGCCGGGCCCAACCCCCGGCGGACCGGGCCCTGGTGCTGCTCGCCGCGCTCGGCGACGGGGCCGACCCGCGGCTGCGCCCCGCCCTCGCGGAGCTCGCCGCCGCCGCGCCCTGGCGGCTCCGCTGGGCCCGCCACCGGGGCGACCTGACCCCGCCCTGGCCGGGACCCGTCACCGTCCTCGGCTCGGCGGGCGGCCCGCTGGAGGGCACCCTGCTCGTGGGCGACCGCACCGGCACCGTACGCCTGCTGCACGAGGCCGACGCGACCTCCGCCGGGCGCCTGGCGCACACCGTCCCCGGCCGGCCCACCGCCCTCGCGCCCGCGCCGGACGGCACGGTGCTGATCCTGGACGACCGGGGCCGACTGCACACCGTACGGGGGACGGCGCCCCGGCCCCCGTACCTGGAGCGCCTCACCGAGGCGGTCTCCGCGACCCTCGCCCGCCACCCCGGCACGGCCCTCGCGGCGATCGGCGGGTCGGTGGTGGTGGGGGACCGGCTCGGCTCCGTGCACGCCTTCGGCCTCACCGGACTCCACCAGGCGGCCTCCCACAGCGGCCGGGTCACGGCGGTCGCGGCGGTGGAGTCCGAGACCCCCTTCGTCTGCTCGGGCGGCGCCGACGGGACCGTACGGCTCTGGACCCCGGGCCGCGATCCGCGCCCCGAACCCCTCGCCGAGCGCCGCTCGCCGGTGGTCTCCCTGCACGCCGCGGAGACCCCGAACGGCCCCCTGGTCGCCGCGGCCTGGGGCGACGGCCTCGTGGAGCTGCACCGGCCGGAGGGCGGTCCGAAGCTCTCCTTCCGGCCGGGGCCCCCGGTCCGCGCCGTCGCCGTCACCGGCTCCGGGTCCCTCCTCGTCGGCACCGACGAGAGCCTGCTCTGCCTCGCGGCGAAGGAGTGACGTGACGTCAGAACTCCTCGGTGCGAAGGCCTTTCAGGTGGCCGGGTGGGGAGTGAGCTGGGCCGCCAGCCAGGTGGGCACCCCGCCGAGCAGCCGGAACAGGCGCCTCGCCTCCGCCCGCAGCCGCCCGGCCTCCGGCTCCGTCTCCGTGGTGGCCAGGGCCGTGAGGGCCGGAGCCGTACCGACCAGGTAGCCCAACTCCTCGCGGATCCGCAGCGATTCGGCGAAGCCGTGTCTCGCCTCCGCCAACTCGCCCTCCCGCAGGGCCAGTCCGGCGAGGTGACGCCAGGTGGAGGAGAGCAGCAGCGCATCGCCCTGGGCGGCCGCCCCCGCGTGCGCCCTGCGGTACGCGGCGCGGGCCGCCTGCGGGGAGTCGCCGAGGTTCTGGGCGACCAGGCCGCGCCGGAAGTCGAGCAGCGGCCGGCCCTCGGCGGCGGGGGCGATCAGCGCCGCCGCCCGGCCCAGCGCCATCCGGGCCTCGTCGGCCCGGTCGCGGACCCCGAGCAGGGTGGACGCGTAGGCGAGGTAACCGCGTTCGCAGGCGGCGGCCCCGCGCTCCTCGTCGGTGCGGGCGACCGCCTCGGCCGCCCGCAGCGCCTCCTCGGCGTCGGCCCAGCCCTTCTCGGTGTAGAGGCAGCGCTCGATGAGCAGCGCGGCCCGTTCGAGCGCGGCGGCCGGTTCGGCGGCGCGCGGCGCGAGCAGCGCGGCCGCGTCCGTCCAGCAGCCCCGGGAGCGGAGACGCCAGACGGCCGTCTCCACGGGGGTCTCCTTGCCGTGGGCGAGGGACGGATCTTCGCCATCCCTTGATTCGGAACCAGACATGGCGGTATCCGCCACATTGCCCTCCCCGAGCGCGCCATCGAGCTGTTGAGTAGACCCGCATCTCAGCACGAAGGGGCATTCCCGGCCAAGGGGTCGGGTGAAAGATTTCACAAAGGGGCGATCGGTGGGGTGACCACCCTTCGGAGGGCCCCCGACGGTCCGTCAGATCGCCGCCGGGCCCGGGATCGGGCCCCGGCGCGACCCGTCGGCCGATCCGGCCGACGGGCCCCCACCAGGCCGTACGCCACTCCTTCGGACTCCTCCGGAGGAGTGAATTTCCGGATGCTTTTCCGGGTCTTCGCCGAAGGCGTGGACGCGGCGCCTCAGCTCATCCGCAGCGCCAGGAAGAAGTCGAGCTTGTCCTCCAGGCGGGACAGGTCGCGGCCGGTGAGCTGCTCGATCCGGCCCACCCGGTACCGCAGCGTGTTCACGTGCAGGTGGAGCCGGGAGGCGCAGCGCGTCCAGGAGCCGTCGCAGTCCAGGAACGCCTCCAGGGTCGGGATCAGCTCCGCCCGGTGGCGCCGGTCGTAGTCCCGCAGCGGGTCGAGCAGCCGGGCGGTGAACGCCCGGCGGACGTCGTCCGGCACGAACGGCAGCAGCAGCACGTGCGAGGCCAGCTCGTGGTGCCCGGCCGCGCAGACCCGGCCCGGCCGGGCCGCGGCGACCCGGCGGGCGTGCCTGGCCTCCTCCAGGGCCCCGCGCAGGCCCTCCGCCGAGTGCACGGCCGCGCTGACGCCCAGGGTCAGGCGCCCGTCGTCGGCGAGACCGGCGGAGAGCGGGGCCCGTACGGCGGCGAGCAGCGCGTCCGCGTGCAGGCCGGAGGCGGGGGCGCCGTCCTCGTCCTCGCTCTCCGGCAGCGGCCCGGCGGCCAGCGGCACCAGGGCGATCGCCTCGTCCCCGCTGTGCGCGACGGCGATGCGGTCGGCGGACTCGGCGCCGACGGCCGCCGGGTCCACGAGGATCTCCTCCAGGAGCGCCTGCGCGACCGGGCCGCCGTCCACCGGGGTCCCCTGACCGGCCTCCTGCTCCCAGTCCACCCGGGCCACGACCACCTGCCAGTGCGGGGCCGTGCCGAGCCCGGGCAGCAGCACCGGGGCGGCCACCCGCAGCCGGGCCGCAATCTCGGCGGGCGCGGCGCCCGTCTGCACCAGCTCCAGGACCTCCTGGGCCAGCCGGCGCCGTACCGTACGGGCCGCGTCGCGCCGGTCCCGCTCGACCGCGATCAGCTGGGTCACGCCCTGGAGCAGGTCGAGCCGGGCGGCCGGCCAGTCCCCGGCGTCCGCCTCGACGGCGAGCAGCCAGTCCGAGAGGACCGTCTCGCGCACGTCCCGGACGGCGGGGGCGGCACCCCGGCCGGTGTTGCGGATGGGGAAGAGCGAGTACGTCGTGCCGCCGCCGGAGACCCGGTGCGGGCCGCGCCGGCCGGTCCGGACGGCGGCCAGGTGCTCTCCGGCCAGGGAGGCGGCGAGCCTGCCGTCCAGGGGCTCTCCGGCGCCCGCGATCCGGCGGCCGGTGGGGGAGAGGACCCAGGCCCGCAGGTCCAGGTCGGAGCCGAGCAGGTCGAGCACGACCTCGGGGCCGCCGCCCGCTGGGCCGGAGGTCATCAGGCGCCGGTGCCGGTCCACGACGGCGGCCAGGTCCCCGGCCCGCTCGCCGGACACCTGTCGAACAACGTGCTCGGTGATCGTCGCGAACGCAACGGATTCGTTGACCGCGAAGAGCGGCAGCCGGTGGCGCGAACACGCCTGTACGAGATCGTCGGGGATGTCCCCGAGCTCCGCCTCGCCCGCCGCGAGCGCCGCCACCCCGGCCGAGGCCAGGATCCGGACGAAGGGCTCGGCGTCCTCGGGCTCCCGCAGCCAGGCGAGACCGGTCAGCACCAGCTCCCCGCCGGACAGGTAACGGCTGGGGTCCTTGAGGTCCGTCGTCATCACGCCCCGGACGGTGCGGTCCAGCTCGTCGTCGCCGCCGAGCAGGCGCAGCCCCAGAGCGTCGTTCTCCAGCAGTGCGCGCAGCCGCATGATGTCGCCGCCGTCCTTCTCGTCAGTGGTCGTGGTTGTCGCGTTGTCGACGCTCGGTGGTGCCACGGTTTCCATGGGGAAACGGTGAGGTTTCCGTTCTCCGTCTTTCGTTCGAATCTACAAGACGACAGTGGGCACCAGCCAACTCCTTCATGTTTTCGGTGACTGCACCCGGGCGATCGTGGCCTTGTGTACTAGGCCACACACCGCGTGAACAGCACATGAACAAGTCGAGGGCCGGCCGTCTTCCCGGGCCCATCCGCACCGCACTGATCATCCGATCACCAGAATCACTAGAAGAGAGCCACCATGGACTTCCTTCGCCCCGCCAGCTGGGAGGAGGCGCTCGCCGCCAAGGCCGAGCACCCCACGGCCGTGCCCATCGCGGGCGGTACCGACGTCATGGTCGAGATCAACTTCGACCACCGGCGTCCCGAGTACCTCCTGGACCTGAACCGTATCGAGCTGCTGAGCGAGTGGGAGGTCGGCGAGGAGAACGTCCGGCTCGGCGCCTCCGTCCCGTACACCCGGATCATGGAGAACCTGCGGGCCGAGCTGCCCGGCCTGGCGCTCGCCTCGCACACGGTGGCCTCCCCGCAGATCCGCAACCGCGGCGGCGTCGGCGGCAACCTCGGCACCGCCTCGCCGGCCGGCGACGCCCACCCGGCCCTGCTCGCCGCGGGCGCCGAGGTCGAGGTCGAGTCGGTGCGCGGCAGCCGCTTCATCCCGATCGACGCCTTCTACACGGGCGTGAAGCGCAACGCGCTGGAGCCCGACGAGCTCATCAAGACCGTCCACATCAAGAAGGCGGACGGCCCCCAGCAGTACTCCAAGGTCGGCACCCGCAACGCGATGGTCATCGCCGTCTGCGCCTTCGGTCTCGCGCTCCACCCGGAGACCCGGACCGTGCGCACCGGCATCGGCTCCGCCGCGCCGACCCCGATCCGCGCCAAGGAGGCCGAGGCCTTCCTGAACGCGGCCCTGGAGGAGGGCGGCTTCTGGGACAACGGCAAGATCATCACCCCGTCGATCGCGAAGCAGTTCGCCGACCTCTGCTCGGGCGCCGCGAACCCGATCGACGACGTCCGGGGCACCGCGAAGTACCGCCGCCACGCCGTCGGCATCATGGCCCGCCGCCAGCTCGGCTGGGTCTGGGAGCAGTACCGCGGCACCGGCCGCACGCTTGAGGGAGCTGCATAACATGCGCGTCAATTTCACGGTCAACGGACGTCCGCAGGAGGCCGACGACGTCTGGGAGGGCGAGTCCCTCCTCTACGTCCTGCGCGAGCGGATGGGCCTGCCCGGCTCCAAGAACGCCTGCGAGCAGGGCGAGTGCGGTTCCTGCACGGTCCGCCTCGACGGCGTCCCCGTCTGTTCCTGCCTCGTCGCCGCCGGCCAGGTCGAGGGCCGCGACGTCGTCACCGTCGAGGGCCTCGCCGAGTACGCCAAGGAGCGCACGGAGCACGGCTCCTGCGGCACCGGCGCCTGCGGCACCCCGCTCGACGCCGCCAAGAAGTGGCAGGCCAAGCCCACGCAGGACTCCCAGACCGGCGAGGGCGTCGAACTGAGCCCGATCCAGCAGGCGTTCATCGACGCCGGCGCCGTCCAGTGCGGCTTCTGCACCCCCGGTCTGCTGATCGCCGCCGACGAGCTCCTGGAGCGGCAGAGCGACCCGTCCGACCAGGACATCCGCGAAGCCCTCTCCGGCAACCTGTGCCGCTGCACGGGCTACGAGAAGATCCTCGACGCGGTCCGCCTCGCGGCCGCCCGCCAGGGAGAGGCGGTCTGACCATGGCGCAGAACACCCGTACCGTCCCCGCCGGTACGCCCACCAACGTCACCCAGAACCACACCAAGGGCGGCATCGGCGAGTCCACGCTCCGCCCCGACGGCACCCTCAAGGTCACCGGCGAGTTCGCGTACTCCTCGGACATGTGGCACGAGGACATGCTCTGGGGCCAGACCCTCCGCTCCACCGTCGCCCACGCCGAGATCGTCTCCATCGACGTCTCCGAGGCCCTGGCGATGTCCGGCGTGTACGCCGTCCTCACCTACGACGACCTGCCGGCCGAGACGAAGAACTACGGCCTGGAGATCCAGGACACCCCCGTCCTCGCCCACGGCCGCGTACGCCACCACGGCGAGCCGGTCGCCCTGATCGCCGCCGACCACCCGGAGACGGCCCGCCGCGCCGCCGCCAAGGTGAGGATCGAGTACAAGGAGCTGCCCCTCGTCACCGACGAGGCCTCCGCGCTCGCCCCCGACGCGCCCCTCATCCACGAGGGCCGCGACGACCACCACGCCGGACACGTCCCGCACCCCAACATCGTGCACCGCCAGCCGATCGTCCGCGGAAACGTGGAGGAGGCCCGCAAGCGGGCCGACGTGATCGTCGAGGGCGAGTACGTCTTCGGCATGCAGGACCAGGCCTTCCTCGGACCCGAGTCCGGCCTCGCCGTGCCCGCCGAGGACGGCGGCGTCGACCTGTACGTCGCCACCCAGTGGCTCCACTCCGACCTGCGCCAGATCGCGCCCGTCCTCGGCCTGCCCGAGGAGAAGGTCCGCATGACGCTCTCCGGCGTCGGCGGCGCCTTCGGCGGCCGCGAGGACCTGTCGATGCAGATCCACGCCTGCCTCCTGGCGCTCCGCACCGGCAAGCCGGTCAAGATCGTCTACAACCGCTTCGAGTCCTTCTTCGGCCACGTGCACCGCCACCCGGCGAAGCTCCACTACGAGCACGGCGCCACCAAGGACGGCAAGCTCACCCACCTCAAGGCCCGGATCGTCCTCGACGGCGGCGCCTACGCCTCGGCCTCCCCGGCCGTCGTCGGCAACGCCTCCTCGCTCGGCGCCGGCCCGTACGTGGTCGACGACGTCGAGATCGAGGCCGTCGCCCTCTACACCAACAACCCGCCCTGCGGCGCGATGCGCGGCTTCGGCGCGGTCCAGGCGTGCTTCGCGTACGAGGCGCAGATGGACAAGCTCGCGGCGAAGCTGGGCATGGACCCGGTCGAGTTCCGGCAGATCAACGCCATGGAACAGGGCACGCTCATGCCCACGGGACAGGTCGTCGACTCGCCCGCCCCGGTCGCCGAGCTGCTCCGCCGGGTCAAGGCCCGCCCGATGCCGCCCGAGCGCCAGTGGGAGTCGGCCGGCGAGGGCGCGGACGTCCGCGCGCTGCCCGGCGGCCTCTCCAACACCACGCACGGCGAGGGCGTCGTCCGCGGCGTCGGCTACGCCGTCGGCATCAAGAACGTCGGCTTCTCCGAGGGCTTCGACGACTACTCGACCGCCCGCGTGGTCCTCCAGGTCATCAACGGCGAGCCCGTCGCCATGGTCCACACGGCCATGGCGGAGGTCGGCCAGGGCGGCGTCACCGTGCACGCCCAGATCGCCCGCACCGAGCTCGGCGTCACCCAGGTGACCATCCACCCGGCCGACACCCAGGTCGGCTCCGCCGGCTCCACGTCCGCCTCCCGGCAGACGTACATGACCGGCGGCGCGGTGAAGAACACCTGCGAGGCCGTCCGCGAGAAGGTCCTGGAGATCGGCCGCCGCAAGAACGGCTCCTACCACCCCGCCTGGGCGACCGCCGAACTCCTCCTGGAGGGCGGCAAGGTCGTCACCGACGGCGGCGAGGTCCTCGCGACCCTCGCCGACGTCCTGGAGGGCGAGGACCCGATCGACCTGGAGCTGGAGTTCCGGCACCGCCCGACCGTCCCCTTCGACCTGGTCACCGGCCAGGGCGACGGCCACGTCCAGTACACCTTCGCCGCCCACCGCGCGGTCGTCGAGGTGGACACCGAGCTCGGCCTCGTCAAGGTCGTCGAGCTCGCCACCGCCCAGGACGTCGGCAAGGCGCTCAACATGCTCTCCGTCGTCGGCCAGATCCAGGGTGGCACCACCCAGGGCCTGGGCGTCGCGGTGATGGAAGAGATCATCGTGGACCCGAAGACCGCGAAGGTGCGCAACCCCTCCTTCACGGACTACCTGATCCCGACGATCCTCGACACGCCGACCATCCCGGTCGACGTGCTCGAACTCGCCGACCCCAACGCGCCGTACGGCCTGCGGGGACTCGGCGAGGCCCCGACCCTGTCGTCCACCCCGGCCGTCCTCGCGGCGATCCGGAACGCGACGGGCCTGGAGCTCAACAAGACGCCGGTCCGCCCCGAGGCGCTCACCGGCACCCTGTAGGACCCTCCGGGCGGTACGGCCCGTCCCGGGAACGTCACCCTCCCCGCCCGTACCGCCCGGAGCCCCCACGCACCACCCCGTTCGTCTCGGGCCGTCCCCCGGGTCGTGCAGCCACGCAGCATCCCAAATCCCGCGGCTTCAGCCGGACCAGAACCCTTCGAAGTCCGACGCGGGTGCCCCTTTGAACCTTGGGAGTAGGCCCCATGACCCAGTCGTCAGTGGAGCCCAAGACCAGCGCCGATGACGCGGGCTCCGGCTCGCGCAACCCCGCCGGCAGGTCTTGGCTCGACCGGTACTTTCACATCTCGGAGAGAGGATCCACCGTCGCGACGGAGGTCCGCGGCGGCGTCACCACCTTCATGGCGATGGCGTACATCCTCCTGCTCAACCCCCTGATCCTCAGCGGCAAGGACGTCGACGGCAATCTGCTCGGCCAGCCGGCGCTCATCACCGCCACCGCCCTCGCCGCGGCCGCGACGACCCTCCTCATGGGCTTCTGGGGCAAGGTCCCGCTCGCCCTCGCCGCCGGTCTGAGCGTCTCCGGCGTCATGGCCTCGCAGGTCGTCCCCGTCATGACCTGGCCGCAGGCCATGGGCATGTCCGTGGCGTACGGCGCGGTGATCTGCCTCCTGGTGGTCACCGGCCTCCGCGAGATGATCATGAACGCGATCCCGCTCGCCCTGAAGCACGCCATCACCATCGGCATAGGGCTCTTCATCGCGATCATCGGCTTCGTGAAGGCCGGCTTCGTCCACGAGAACCCCGCCCCGGGCGGCGGCCCCGTCTCCCTCGGCCCGGCCGGTGAACTCCAGGGCTGGCCCGTCCTGATCTTCGCCGTCACCCTGCTCCTGATCTTCGCCCTCCAGGCCCGCAACGTCCCCGGCGCCATCCTCATCGGCATCGTCGTCGGCACGGTCGTCGCGGTGGTCCTCAACGCGATCGCCGACATACCCGCCAAGGCCTGGTTCTCCGGCCCGCCG
Source organism: Streptomyces bikiniensis (assembly GCF_000716625.1). NCBI lineage: Bacteria > Bacillati > Actinomycetota > Actinomycetes > Kitasatosporales > Streptomycetaceae > Streptomyces > Streptomyces bikiniensis. The sequence goes on from NZ_JNXJ01000018.1 coordinate 110,046, forward strand.
GAGCTCGACGGCAGCGCGGTCTCCGCCCCCGACTTCTCCCTCATCGGGGACGTGTCCTTCAGCGGCTGGGGCGACGTCGGCTACATCACGATCACCATGATCGTCTTCACCCTGGTGCTCGCCGGCTTCTTCGACGCCATGGCCACCATCCTGGGCGTCGGCACCGAGGCCAAGCTCGCCGACGACAAGGGCCGCATGCCCGGCCTCTCCAAGGCCCTCTTCATCGACGGCGCGGGCGGCATCATCGGCGGCGGCGCCGGAGCCTCGGGCCAGACGGTCTTCGTCGAGTCCGCCACCGGCGTCGGCGAGGGCGCCCGCACCGGCCTGGCCTCCGTGGTCACCGGCGGCTTCTTCGCCCTCTGCCTCTTCTTCACCCCGCTCACCGCGATCGTGCCGCAGGAGGTCGCCGCCGCGGCCCTGGTCGTCATCGGCTCGATGATGATGCAGAACGCCAAGCACGTGGACTGGAGCGACCGCTCCGTGGCGATCCCGGTCTTCCTCACCGTGGTCCTGATGCCGTTCACGTACACCATCACCACCGGTGTCGCCGCCGGTGTCATCTCCTACGCGGTGATCAAGACCGCCCAGGGGAAGGCGCGGGAGGTCGGGGCCTTCATGTGGGGCCTGACCGCGATCTTCGTCGTGTACTTCGCCATCCATCCGATCGAGAGCTGGCTCGGCGTCGGCTGACGCCCCCGCCGCCCTCCCCGCACCCCCAAGGAGAACCGAGATGCTGGACATCGCCGAAGAGCTGCACCGGTGGGTCGAGCAGGGACGCGACTTCGCCGTCGCCACCGTGGTGGCGGTCGGCGGCAGCGCGCCCCGGCAGCCGGGCGCCGCACTCGCCGTCGACGGCGAGGGCACGGCGATCGGATCGGTCTCCGGGGGGTGCGTGGAGGGCGCGGTCTACGACCTCTGCGTCCAGGCCCTCGAGGACGGCCGGACCGTCGTCGAGCGCTTCGGCTACAGCGACGAGGACGCCTTCGCCGTCGGCCTGACCTGCGGCGGGATCATCGACATCCTCGTCACCCCGGTCCGCGGCGGGGTCTTCCCCGCCGCGCTCGCCGCCGCCGTCGCGGGCGAGGCGGCGGCCCTCGCCCGGATCGTCTCCGGCCCCGACGACCTGCTCGGCGAGGCCCTCCTGGTCCGCCCCGACGGCTCGTACGAGGGGAGGCTCGGCGGCCACCCCGAGCTGGACCGCACCGCCGCCGGCGAGGCCCGCGCGATGCTCGACGCGGGCCGCACCGGCACCGTGGAGATCGGCGAGGACGGCAGCCGCTGCGGACAGCCCCTGACCCTCCTGGTCGAGTCCTCCGTCCCCGCCCCCCGCATGATCGTCTTCGGGGCCATCGACTTCGCCGCCGCGCTCGTCCGGGTCGGCAAGTTCCTCGGCTACCACGTCACCGTCTGCGACGCCCGGCCCGTCTTCGCGACCCCGGCCCGCTTCCCCGAGGCCGACGAGGTCGTCGTGGAATGGCCCCACCGCTACCTGGAGTCCACCGAGGTCGACGGCCGGACCGTGCTCTGCGTCCTCACCCACGACGCCAAGTTCGACGTCCCCCTCCTCCGGGTCGCCCTGCGGCTCCCCGTCGCCTACGTCGGCGCGATGGGCTCCCGCCGCACCCACCTGGACCGCAACGAGCGGCTGCGCGAGGTCGGCGTCACCGAGATCGAGCTCGCCCGGCTGCGCTCCCCGATCGGCCTGGACCTCGGCGCCCGCACGCCGGAGGAGACCGCCCTCTCGATCGGCGCCGAGATCGTCGCCCACCGGCGCGGTGGTACCGGCGCCTCCCTCACCGGCGCCCACACCCCGATCCACCACGACGGACCCCGGGGGCCGCTGGGCCGGATAGGGTCCGTGGCCTGACCCGAGGGCTCGCCCGCGGGCCGCCGGCGGAGGTCCGCTCCCGGAGCCTGCCGGCGCCCCCGGGCGGCGAAACGCCCCTCGGGCCGTCCGGTCCGGGCGACAAGGCGCCGCCCCCCGGGCCGTCCGGTCCGGGCGGCGAGACCGCTCCCCGGGCGGGCCGGCCCGGACCGTCGTCGCCGGCGCAGATGCGGCGCACCGTCCCGGTCGTCTCCCAGGAGGGGAAGGTGATCGACTACGGCCTCGGCCTGTACCCGATGGAGGCTCCCCCGGGCAGGACGTCTTCTGGGGGCACGGAGGCACGGTCTGGGGGCGGGGGAGCGCCGGCCGTGATCCGTGCCGACGGCAAGCGGCGGACGGCGGTCGCGGTGAACACGCAGCGGTGGAACGGGTTCGGCTCCTCCAGCAGGCCGCGGCCCCGTCCCGTCGACGACGCGCTCGCGGCCCTCCACCGCGTGGCGACGTACGGCTCCGGCCCCGCGACGGACGCCCCTCCGCGATCAGGCCGGATCGACCGGGAGCGCCTCCCACGGAGGAGGCGCGAGCCTGTCCGTCCAGGCGGCCAGGGCCTCGCCGTCCACGCAGACTATCCCGCACGTGGCGGCGTACTCGGCGGCCGGCGCGGTGAAGGAACTGGTGGTCACGACCACGGCCACGTCGGCCCCGTGGACGGTGAAGCAGGTGCCGCCGAACCGCTGGAGGTCCTGGGAGCCCACGCGGTGGTCCTCCGCGTACTGCTTGCACTGGAGCACCACGCGCCGCCCGTCCACGCTCGTCGCGATCACGTCGGCGCCCAGGTCGCCCGCGCCGCCGACCACCTCCACCGGGGTGCAGCCGTCCCGCGCGCAGAGCGCGGCGACCGTGTGCTCGAAGCCGTCCGGGTCCACCGCCGTGTGGTCCAGCGCCTCCGTCCCGACGTCGGGGACGTCCGGGACCGGAGCGGCGGCGACGGTGCGCGGCGCCTCACGCCTCCGGACGGGCGCCGCGCCCCTCCTGAGCAGCGCGAGGCCGACGGCCAGCGCCCCGAGGGCGGCGAGCGCCACCAGGAGGGCGGCCGGCGCACCGGAACCACTGTCCCCGGCCGCCTCGGCGGTCTTGAAGAAGAGGGCGAGACCGCCGACGCACGCCCCCGCGAGCCCGATCGCGAGCACCAGATCGCGCCCGATCGCCGCGGGGCCGCGCCGGACCGGCCCCCTGTCCTCCCCGATGGATCCCATACGGGCCCCTCCCTCCCTCACGCACGACCTCGTCCTGTACGGCCCCGCCTGTACGACCTCACCCGTACGCTCGGCTCGTACCGCGCCCGTACGACCTCATCCGTACGACCTCATCCGTACGACCACCTCGTACTGTGCCCGCACGACCTCGCCGTACGGCCGGCTCGTGGCTACGCGCCCGTACGACTCCCCGCGTACGACCCCACCTTCACGAACCGCCCGTGCGGCCCCTCGCGCACGGCCCACCCGGCTCCGCACGCGCCGCGCCCCCGACCCGCGAGGGGCCGGGGGCCGCGGCACGTGCCGACCCGGGGGTCAGCGCTTGAAGGCGTCCTTCGTCCTCTCCTTGGCCTCCCGGGCGTCGCCCTTGGCGCGCTCGGCGCGGCCCTCGCCGGCCATCCGCTCGTTGCCGAGCGCACGGCCCGTGTTCTCCTTGACGGCGCCCTTGATCTGCTCGCCCTTGGCCTTCATCTTCTCGTTGCCCGACATGTCGGCTCCTCTCCGAGAACCTGGAAAACCGTTGCCTTGGTGGAATGCCGCATAACCGCGAACCGGCCCCCGAAACGGGGTCGGGGGTTCCGGCCCGCGATAATCGGCCCGGGCCACGCGTGCGCGTGCGTGCGGCCCGACCACCCCGAGGACGAAGGGCCGACGATGCTGAAAGAGGGCCGGCGAGTGAGGCTGGCGGTGGACCTCAGGCTGGCCGGAGAGGTCGTCCCGGCGGGCGGACCTCCGGCGGAGCCGGGCGCCGGGGCCGGGTTCCTGGCCCTGGCGGCGGGCGTCGAGGGAACCGTCGAGCGGGTGGACGAGGACCGTACGCAGAGCCCGGAGGCACGCGAGTACGAACGGCTCAAGTCCCTCCTGGACGACTTCGGCCCCCAGATGCCCCCGGCCAGCAGGCGGCAGCTCGAAGAGCAGGTCGCCGCCCTGGAACCCGCCTGGACCGCCTACCTGGAGCGGAGGCTCCGCACGACCGTCCGCGTCCGTTTCGACAACGGCTTCGTGGTCGACGACGCGCCCGGGGACCTCTTCCTCCCCGCCTGATCGGGGCGCCCGGTCAGCGGAGGGTTCCCGCGACGCCCGGTCAGCGGACGGTTTCCGCGACGCCCGTCGAGAGGACCGCGTGACGCCACCGGTCGAGTTCGCGTCGCACCAGGTCCGGTTTCGTCTCGACCAGCGCCCGAACGGCCTCGTCGGAGGTCTCCTCGATCGCGCCCACCAGGCCGAGCCCGCGCGCGAGGCCGTCACCCGGCTGCGGTTGCGGCGGGAGCCGGGCGGGCCTCAGGCGGCCGGCTCGGCCGGGGCCGCCTTCCGGACGTCCGCGAGGTACGCGGTCATGGCGTCCCGGTTGCGGGTCAGCTGCTCGATCCGCTGCGACATGCGCGCGCACTCCAGCTCCAGGAGAGCGATCGTCTCCGGCGTCGGGTTCGGGATGTCGATGCGCCCGGGAGGCCCGAGGCAGGGCAGGATCCTGCGGATCGTCTGCGTCGAGAGACCCGCGTCGAGCAGCCCGCGCACCTGCTGGACGCGGTCCACGCAGGGCTCGGGATAGTCGCGGTAGCCGTTGGCGCACCGCCGGGAGGCGATCAGCTCCTGCTCCTCGTAGTACCGCAGCATCCGGCGGGAGACCCCGGTGCGTTCCGACAGCTCCCCGATGCGCACGGCCCTGGTCCTCCCCACGTCCCCGCGACGCTTCCGCGCTTTTCCGGATCCCGCTTGACCTTCACATCAATGGAAGGGTTCGAGCATGCTGCCATGTCGAGCACAGACCTGACCAGAGGGCCCTCGCACGGCCCCGCGTCCTCCCCGCGACGAGACGAAAATCCTTCCCCGCCGGGGAAGTTGAACCTGCCGGCGCTGCTCGCCCTGGCGACCGCCGTGTTCCTCACGAGCCTCACCGAGACGCTGCCCGCCGGGCTGCTGCCCGCGATGGGCGGCGACCTGGGCGTCAGCGAGTCCGCCACCGGCCAGACGGTGACGGTCTACGCCCTCGGCACCGTCCTCACCGCCGTCCCGCTCTCCGCCGCGACCGCCGGATGGCGTCGTCGCCGGCTCCTGCTGACCGCGATGGCCGGCTTCGCCGCCGCCAACACCGTGACGGCGCTCTCCACCTCGTACCCGCTGACGATGACGGCCCGGTTCGCCGCGGGGGTCGCGGCGGGTCTCGCGTGGGCGCTGCTCGCCGGCTACGCCCGGCGGACGGCCCCCGCACACCTCCAGGGCAAGGCCGTCGCGGTGGCCATGGCGGGCATCCCCGTGGCGCTCTCCCTCGGCGTGCCCGCCGGGACGTTCATCGGCAGGGCCGCCGGCTGGCAGACGGCCTTCCTCGTGATGACCGGCCTGACCCTCGTCCTCCTGGCCTGGATCCCGGCCGCCCTCCCGGACCATCCGGGACACCGCCCGGAGAAGGGCTCCGCACCCTCGGCGCTCGGGGCGCTCAAGGTGCCCGGCGTCACCCCCGTCCTCACCGTCACCCTCGTCTTCGTCCTCGCCCACACCCTCCTCTACACCTACATCGCCGCCTTCCTGGACCGGTTCGGGATGGGCGGCCGGGCCGACGCCGTCCTCCTGGTCTTCGGCGCCGCCTCGCTGCTGAGCATCTGGGCCGTCGGCGTCCTGATCAACCGCAGGCTGCGGGCCCTGATGATCACCGGCACGCTGCTCGTCGCGGTGGCCGGCGCCGTCCTGGCGCTGTTCGCGCGGTCGCCCGTGCTCGTGTACGGCGCGGTGGTGCTCTGGGGCCTCGGCTGGGGCGGCGCGCCGACCCTGCTCCAGACGGCGGCGGGCGACGCGGGCGGCGAGCGGGCCGACGCGGCGCAGGCGATGCTGGTCACCCTCTGGAACGTCGCCATGGCGGGCGGCGGGGTGGTCGGCGGCCTCCTCCTGGACGCGTTCGGCGCCGGGGCCCTCCCCTGGAGCGTCCTGGCCCTCCTGGTCCCCGTGGCCGCCGTGGTCGTCACGGCCCGCACCCACGGCTTCCCCGCCCGCCGGGACACGCCCTGACGGGCCGACTCCGGGACCGGCCACCCCGTGCGGCCGCCTCGGGGACCGCCGTCCTGGGGCCTGTCCGGCGGATCAGGGTCGGACAGGCCCTAGTGCGCCGTCCGCTCCCGTACGGTCGTGGCCCACGCCGGCTGCTCCTCGGCGGCCTCGCCCCCGGGTTCGGTGCGTCGGCCGCCCCGGGCGAAGAAGTCCGCGAGGGGCAGGATCGCCGCGCCGACCGTGACCGCGTCCGGGCCCAGCGTGCCCAGGCCGATGCCGACGCGGGCGGCCGGGTACGTCAGGGCGTACTCCCGCGCGTACCCCTCGACCGTCTCCAGGAAGCGGGTGCCGAGCTGGAGGCCGGCCCAGCCGCCGACGAGGATGCGTTCGGGCTGGAAGAGGTTGATCAGGTCGGCGAAGCCGGCGCCGGCGGCAGCGGCGCCCCCGCACCCGTACCTTCAGATGGCCCCACTCGACCGCCCGGCCCGGCCCCGCCGGATCGGTGACGACGCAGGCGCCGACGCCGGAGCCGAAGAGGACGACGACGGCGCTGCGGGCGCCGCGCCCGGCGCCGAACCACATCTCGGCCTGGCCGAGGGTCTTGGCGCAGGCGCTCGACGGGCACCTCGGCGGCCCGCAGCACCTCCGCGATGCCGTCCCGGACGTGGCCGACGACGACCCCGACCTCGTACCGCGCGTGCGGATGCGGACCGTCCACGGCCAGCGGGCGCTCGGCGCGGGCGAGTTCGGTGAGGGCGAGGTCGAACAGCTCGATCCTGATCCGGGTCTCGCCGACGTCGACGCCGATCATGAAGCCGCTGCCGGAGGAGACCCGGAGCAGGGTGCGGGGGCGCCCGCCGGCCGAGTCGACGCTGCCGGCCTCCTCGACCAGGCCCTCCGCGACCAGTTCCGCGACCACGTTGCTGACCGAGCCGGAGCTCAGTCCGGTCGCGGGGCCCAGCGAGAAGCGGCTCATCGGCCCGTCGAAGTACAGGCGCTGGAGGACGGCGGTGCGGTTCTCGCGCCGCAGATCACGGACGGTGCGTCCGTTCCGCATGGTCACTGGGCCCCCTGGTGGAATAGTCCTGAACGCAACATACCGCTGCGGGGGCGGGGAGGCGACATTATCTTTAGATTTAAGTCATGATGTGAAATAAGGAGGTCGGGGCCAGGCGCCTTCACTTCCCGAACGGGGGCGTGCCGACGCGACACCCCCAGGGGCCTGTCCGGCGGATCGGGACCGGGCCCTCCCGGTACTTCTTGAGGAAGGCGGCGGGGGAGGGCTTCCCGGCCCGGTGGTAGCCGTCGAGCAGCGGCCCGACCGGCTTCTGCCGTTCGTTCGGCAGGTGCTGCGGACCGAGCCGGGCGTCGCCCCGGAACTCTCCGGTGCGGGGCACGGGTCGGTGCTCTCGGCGGGTGCGGCCTGCGTCGCCGGGGCGGAGGTGAGGGCGGCGGTGACGCCCATGGCGGCGAGTGCGGCGCGGACCCCGAGGACGGTACGGCTGCGCTCCACGCGGAGGCCTCCCCGGGAGGGGGGTCGGTGATGCGCCACGGAGTAGTCGAGCGGGTGCGGGGGAGGAAACCGGCCGTTCGCGGCGGGGGTCTCGCTGATCGAAGCCTCGGGCCTCAGGCCTTCCGGAGGCCGCTGAGGAGGAGTTCGGCGAGTTGGTCGTACGCCTCCGCGTCGGCCAGACCGGTCGCGGCGGCGACCTGGCGCCGCTGGATGCGGACCATGACCGAGGAGATGACGTCGGCGGCGAAGGTCACGTGCACCTCGCGGAAGACCCCGGCCCGCACGCCCTCCTCGATGAGCTGCTGGACCCGCCCGGCGGCGGCGCGGGTGTTGCGCTCGTACACCTCGGCCGCCGGCTCGAAGGCCGCCACGTCGTCGAAGAACTGCGGGGAGACCGGCGCCAGCTCGGCCGAGACCGCCCGCAGGTAGGCGGCGAGCCGCTCGGCGGGGCCGGTGGCGGCGGCGAGGACGGCCTCGACCCGGGTCGTGGCGCGCCGGAAGAAGTGCACGACCGCCGCCCGGACCAGCTGCTCCTTGCTGCCGGCCAGGCCGTACAGGGTCCGCTTCGAGCAGTGCAGCCGGGCGGCGAGGTCGTCGAGCGTCAGGCGGGCGAAGCCCTCGCCGACGAGGAGGGTGACGAGCTCCTCGAAGAGGGCGGAGCGGCGCGCCGCTCCCCGGCCCGTCAGCTGCGGGGTGTCGGCGGCGGAGGTCTCGATCACCCGGCCAGTATTCCAGGCCGCGACCCGGGGGTGCGGTTCCAGGGGGTGCGGCTCCAGGGGTTGCGGCCGCCACCTCCTGCGCTACTCTGAACGGTACTGGAGTACCCTCACCAGTACCACTTTGCGCGCCGCTGGAGTCGCCATGGATGTCGACCGCCTGCTTCCCACCCCCGAGGCGGCGGACCTCATCGCCCTCACCCGGGAGATCGCCGACAAGGAGCTCTCTCCGCGGGTGGACGAGCACGAGGCCGCCGAGACCTATCCCGAAGGGCTCTTCGCGACCCTCGGCGAGGCGGGGCTGCTCGGCCTCGCGTACCCCGAGGAGTACGGCGGCGGGGGCCAGCCGTACGAGGTCTACCTCCAGGTCCTGGAGGAACTGGCCGCGCGCTGGGCGGCCGTGGCCGTCGCCACCAGCGTCCACACCCTGGCCTGCCACCCGCTGCACGCCTTCGGCACGCCGGAGCAGAAGGAACGCTGGCTGCCCGCGATGCTGGAGGGCCGGACCGTCGGCGGCTACAGCCTCTCGGAGCCGCAGGCCGGTTCCGACGCGGCCGCCCTCAGCTGCAAGGCGGAGCGACAGGAGGACGGCGGCGGGTACCGGATCACCGGCACCAAGGCCTGGATCACCCACGGCGGCCGGGCCGGCTTCTACGCCCTCTTCGCCCGTACGGCCCCCGGCAGCCACGGCGTCTCCTGCTTCCTGGCGCCCGGCACCGCCGAGGGCCTCACCTTCGGCGCGCCGGAGCGCAAAATGGGCCTCCAGGCCGTCCCCACCACCGCCGCGTACTGGGACGGGGCCCTCCTGGAGGAGGACCGCCTGATCGGCAGGGAGGGCCAAGGGCTCCAGATCGCCTTCAGCGCCCTCGACAACGGGCGCCTCGGTATCGCCGCCTGCGCCACGGGCCTCGCCCAGGCCGCCCTGGACACCGCCGTCGCGTACGCCAACGAGCGCACCACCTTCGGCCGCCGGATCGTCGACCACCAGGGCCTCGGCTTCCTGCTCGCCGACATGGCCGCCGCCGTCGACGCGGCCCGCGCCACCTACCTGGACGCGGCCCGCCGCCGCGACCTCGGCCGCCCCTTCGGCCGCCAGGCCAGCGCGGCCAAGCTCATCGCCACCGACACGGCCATGAAGGTCACCACGGACGCGGTCCAGGTCCTCGGCGGCTACGGCTACACCCGGGACTTCCCGGTGGAGCGCTACATGCGCGAGGCCAAGATCATGCAGATCTTCGAGGGCACCAACCAGATCCAGCGGCTGGTGATCAGCCGGGGGCTCGCCGTATCGGAGAAGTAGCAGGTCAACGGCTGTGTGGGCCGATCTGGCTCAGGTCTCCGAGGCGCCCGTTGTGCGCTTCGGGGGCCTTCTTCTTCGCCGTTCGGGAGAATTTCGGGAGATCAAGTTTCCAACAACTTCTCCCGAGGGGATCGGCCCGTGCTCCCGGACGTCGAGGACCGGGCGAAGGGACTCCCACCACAGCCGTTCCAGGGTGTCGGCGATGGCCAGCTCCATGCCGAGGGTCGTGTGGGAGTAGGTGCCCTCCACGCCCGGCACCTCGTGGCCCATCCGCTCCTCGACGGCGACGCGTGGATGACGCCCCTCCTCGTCCAGCCAGACCTTGCCGCCGTGGCGTAGGCCGTGCGGGGTCATGGTCGTGACGCCGAGGACGGGACGGATCCCGGGCCGGGCGGCGTGTCCGCGGCTGCTCGGCTTCGGAGGCCGGCCGCCGACGATCGGATGGAAGGTGTCAGCATAGAACTCGCCGCCGATGAGCAGCCGGCCACCCTTGGGGGCCAGGAAGACCAGCTCGTTCTTGTGGGAGTTGATGAGCTGGTACAGCAGGTCCGCGAGGAACGGGGGGATGCCCCGCCCGGCGCCCCGGGAACGTTCGCGGTCACCACCGGTGGAGGCTGCCGCTCGACGACGCGGCCGTCGCTGCGGTGTCGGAGCTGACGTGCCACCTCCTCAAGAGCTGCTCCCCGGGGGCGTGCGGCTGCCGGACGAACCGGAACCTGACCCGGATCTCGCGGCAGGGCGTCGACATGGAGATGCCGGACCCGACGCTGATCTATTCGGAGGGCCGGACCGGCCTGCCGCTGTGCGACCTGTGGCTCGCAGCGGTCAATCCCTACCGGCTGACCGGCCCGTTCCGGGTCTACTCCCCGGACTTCAAGCGCCTGAGGACGACGACATGGCCCTGAGCGCCACCGCGATCGCAGGATTGACCGAGAGCGTCCTCGGCTGCGTGTGCGCCGCCTTGGCGAAGACCGCAGTCGAGGTGCCGGGACAGCCCGGGTGCCCGGAGCGGGCCTGCATCGTCCCGGGCGCGGTCGCCTGGGACTCGTGCGATGACCCGTGCGGCGAGGAGACCGGCGGACAGCTGGCGGTGTCCGTCGCCCGGATCTTCGGCTCCACGCACGACGGCTTCCCCGTCGAGGCCCGCACCGTCCAGGGCGTACGCGGCTGCGCCCCGCCGCCGGTCACGGCCGTCGAACTGCTCGTCACACTGCTGCGCTGCGCGCCGACCTTCACCGAGAAAGGCTGCCCGCCGGCGTGCGACGAACTCACCGCGGCGGCCCGGATCCTGCACACCGACATGGTGACCGTCTCCAACGCGCTGCTGTGCTGCCTGCCCGCGACCGCCCCCAGCTCAGGCGCGGCCGGCGATTCGTGATGGGCGTGCAGAGGACGATCGGGCCCGAGGGCGGCTGCGTCGGCCTGGAGCAGCGCATCACCGTGGCCCTGCCTGGCTGTGCCTGCTCGAGCGAGGAGACGTCACCGTGAGCGTCGAGGTACGGATCGCCCCGGGTGTCATCGCTCGCACTCTGCGGCTACGGAACGGGACCGTCGCCCGCCGGCTCGCCCAGCGCACGAAGCGGACGGCGAACATCGTCCAACACGAGGCCCCGGCCGCATGGGCCGGTACATCACCTGGAAGGTCGAGGAGGGCCCCCGTGGCCTCCAGGGCGTCATCGTCTACGACCACTCCGTGACCCGCTACGTGCTGTACGGGACACGGCCGCGCATCATCCGCCCGCGCAGGAAGAAGGCCCTCAGGTTCGAGGTGCACGGCCGCGAGGTCTTCGCTGCGTACGTCCGGCGCCCTGGGACCAAATCGAATAACTTCCTCGGCCGCGCTCTTCGCCAAGGCCGCTGATGGGGCCCACATCCGTTGCACGAACCACGCCAGGGAGGTTCGGCTACAGGACGATCATCCATTCAGCCCCGAGCCCACTTACCGACCTGACAGGCCATCCCACCAGTCACGTAGACCAGGAGGTGAGGAGGCTTGCGATCCTCGACTTCATCGTGGTCACCCGTTATCTATATGTGGGCCGGGCCCGGGTCTGTCAATCAAACGGTGTAACGAGGGTGGTTGGGGTTACTGACGGGCTGCGGTGAGCCGGCCGTCGAAGGTGATGTCGAAGGCGTTCAGCGCGGTCTTCCAGCGCAGGGTCCAGCGGGTTTGTCCCCTGCCGGTCGGGTCGAGGGACATGATCGCCATGTAGACGCATTTCAGGGCGGCGGTCTCGTTGGGGAAGTGTCCGCGGGCCTTGACCGCCCGCCGGATCCTGGCGTTCACGGACTCGATCGCGTTGGTCGTGCAGACGATGCGGCGGATCTCGGTGTCGAACCGCAGGAAGGGGGTGAACTCCTCCCAGGCGTTCTCCCAGAGCCTGACGATCGCCGGATACTTCCGGCCCCAGGCGTCGGCGAACTCCGCAAACCGCTCGAGGGCGGCCTCCTCCGTCGCGGCGGTGTAGACCGGCTTGAGGAGCTTGGCGATCTTGTCCCAGTCCTGGCGGGCGGCATAGCGGAAGGAGTTCCGCAGCAGGTGGACTACGCAGGTCTGCACGATCGTCTGCGGCCAGACGGTCTCGACCGCGTCGGGCAGGCCCTTGAGGCCGTCGCAGACGAGCATGAGGACGTCGTTCACGCCGCGGTTTTTGATCTCGGTGAGGATGTGCATCCAGTGTTTGGCGCCCTCGCCGCCGTCTCCGGCCCACAAGCCCAGGATCTCGCGTCGGCCTTCGATGGTGACCGCCAGGGCCACGTAGATCGGCCGGTTGGCGACGGCGCCGTCGCGGATCTTCACGTGGATTGCGTCGATGAAGACGACCGGATAGACGGGGTCGAGGGGCCGGTTCTGCCACTCGGCCATGCCCTCGAGGACCTTGTCGGTGATCGTGGAGATCGTCTGGCGCGAGACGTCGGCGCCATAGACCTCGGCCAGGTGGGCCTGCACCTCACCGGTGGTCAGGCCCTTCGCGGACAGCGAGATGACCATCTCATCCACGCCGGTCAGCCGCTTCTGCCGCTTCTTGACGATCTTCGGCTCGAACGATCCGTCGCGGTCACGCGGCACGGATATCTCCATTGGACCGACGTCCGTCAGCACGGTCTTCGGCCGGGTGTCGTTGCGGGAGTTGCCGCCGCTCTTCCCGGCCGGGTCGTGCTTGTCATAGCCGAGATGGTCGGTGATCTCGCCCTTCAGCGCGGACTCCAGCAGCCGCTTCGTCAGCTGCTGGAGCAACCCGCCCTCGCCGGTCAGCTGCAGTCCCTCGGCCTGGGCCCGGGACACCAGCTCGTCGATCAGCCGGTCGTCCACCACCCTCACCGGCTGCGACTCAGCCGCCTCGACAGGCTCGGCCTCGGTCACGTTCTCACTGGTCATCGGTGCATCCTCCATGATCGGGAGTTACACCGAACGATTTACAGTCCCCCTCTAGAAGTCGCAGCCAGTCCTGGCGTCGGTCCTGCCGTAAGCGACGTCGGTGTCTCCGTTGATCTTCAGCTCCACCTTCGGAACGATCGGGTAGTAACACTTGCCGACCGGAACAGTGGGCCCGTAGCAGCCGCGGGTCATGCCAGCGGAGAGATTAGACGGCGCGCACCACACGTCGCCGCCGCGCTGAGATTCGAAGACGACCCGCCCCATCTCCATGTAGAACCCGTCAGTCGGATTCGAGTTCTGCACGACGAGGACCGCCTGCGCGCCACCACTGTTGTTCACGACGGTGCAGGCTTTGAACTTCATCCATTGACTGTTCCAGACCGTGGTCTCCGAGTGACCGACGTAGGCACCGCAGTACCAGTTGGAATTCGTTGACACGGTCTTCCAGCCGACCGTGTCGCTTGCCACGGCCGACTGGGCGCTCCACATCACCAACCCAGCTGCCAGGGCTGCGATCTTGGTCCAGCGACTACGCACGTGGTTCCCTCCTCAGGTGATCGACCCCGTATGGGCCGCATCGACCGATGATCATACTGATGCTCTGGTCGCGTTGCGGCCCTCGAACCCCTCTTCGCCGGTGCCGGGACCGAGGTTGTCGGCGTAGGCTTGCTCTTCGGTGCCGTCGCTTCGCTGGACGACGTTGCGCCGCAGGCCGCAGGCCGGGGGAGTCGGCGAGGCGGCCGGCATTGAGCCTTTTCCAACCTGGTTCGGAAGTAGGGCTATTGGGCCGACAAGGGATACCGAGGTGCCGGCGGCACGATCCGCATCCCGTGCCGGGGACGATGGGAGACCCTCTCCACCGGCCAGCAAGCGGTCAACCGGTCCCACGCGAAGATCCGGGCCTTCGTCGAGAAGGCCGTCGCCACCCTCAAATCCTGGCGACTCCTCCGCAAGCTGCGATGCTCGACCACCCGGATCACCAAGCTCGTCCAGGCCGTCCTCACTCTGCATCTGACCAGCTCAGAGTGAGGATGGAAAAGGTTCACTGTGCCGCACGTGCGCGAGGGTCGGCGCGGTCCCCTCGAACGCGGCGAGGGCCCGCGCCGAACGGGCCGCCCGGCGGACCTGCTCCTCACCGAGGCGGTACGCGGCGGTGGCCCGGTCCAGGCCGGAGTCGTCGTCCAGCGGCCCGAGTTCGCGCCGCCACAGGTCTCCGTCGCCCACCGGCCCGTCCGGCGCGTCCAGGGCGAGCAGTCCGGCGTCCGGCGCCCACCGGGGGTCGGGCGCGCCGGTGCCGGCGAGGACCACCGTCACGCCGGGCGAGGCCAGTGCGCGCACCAGCGGCCCCGGGTCCGGCGGCAGCGGCCCGACCACCACGGCGGCACCGCGCAGCCGGGCCTCGCGCAGCAGCGCCCGCGCCGCCGGCACGTCCACGGCCTCCGGCCGGTACCGCAGCACGGGCCGCCCGTCGCCCCTCAGCGCGGCGGCCACCGCCCCCGCGCCGGCCCCGGGGACGCGCTCCCGCAGGTGTACGGCGAGGGGCCCCGCCGCGGCGATCCGCGCCCCGAGCGCGGAGCGGCCCGGGCCCGTTCCCTCGTCCACCGGCGGCAGCAACTCCACCCCCTTGCCGAGGAGTTCCGCGTCGAGGTGACCGTCGTCGCCGAGGAGGTGGGCCACCACCCGCTCCGGCACGCCCAGCGCCCGCCCCGGCAGCGGCCGGTCCTCGTCCGCGACCTCCAGGAGGCCCCCGGCGCGCAGCGGGGCGGCCGGGTGGAAGCGGTCGCGGCCGGCCGGGTCGGAAGGGCCGGTGCCGGCCAGGTCGAGGGCGAGCGCCACGGTGGCGCGGCGCCGGCCGACGTCGTCGTTGAGGTAGCCGTAGAGCGCCTCGAAGTCCCGGTCCACCTCCGGCGCGAGCGCCACGAGGAGGACGTGCGCGTCGAGCGCGGAGAGCCCGAAGGCCCGCGCGAGCCGGGCCGTCCGGTCCGCCCCGCCGACGTCCGGCAGGACGGGGTCCGCGCCCCGTACGGCGGCACTCGCGCCCCGTGCCGCGATCCGGCGGGCCGTCTCCCCGCTGACGTACAGCCCCCGCAGCGGATCTCCGGCCGTGGGGTCCCCGGCGCCGCGGGCCTCCACGAGGGCGGCGACCCGGGCGCGCAGGGCGGCGACCAGGTCGAGCACGCCGCCGCCGTCGCCCGTACCCGTGCCGTCAGCGCCCATGACCGGCACCGTCCTCGCCCCTCGTGGCGCGGGCCGCCGGTCCCGGCCGCCGCAGCATCCGGGGCCTGGAGTCCCCCGGCACGCCGTCGATCCCGCGGACGACGAGCTCCGCGCCCACCGTGACCGGCGGCGCCGCCTCGTACACCGGGACGACCGGGAACGGGGTGACGACCACGACGTCCAGGGACGGTTTGAGCTCGCCGCCCAGCGCCGACCAGATGTCCGCGAGCGAGCGCGACTCGGCCGGCGGCACCGCGACGGAGAGCGGGAGCACCGCGGAGACCGGGCGGACCGACTCCGGCACCGCGTCCTCCGGCAGCACCTCGTGGGGCAGCAGGAGGGCCAACGCGCCGGAGAGGAGCCGGTGTTCGTCCTCCGGACGGGCGGTCCAGGCCGTCACCAGGTACGAGAGCCGGAACCAGCGCACCGGCCGGCGGTGCCGCGTCACGACCCCCCGGGCGTCCCGCTCGGCGAAGGCGCCGCGTTCGCGTCGTTCCACGTCCTCCCGGATGTCGTACAGATAGGCGTTCAGGGTCGGCGCGGTGCGGCGGGCCGCCCAGTCCCGGGTCGGCGCGTCGAAGGCGACGTCGCCCGTCACGGCGGGCGCGAGCAGGCGGCGCAGCGCCCCGTCGATCTCGTGGATCATCAGATGTAGCCTTCGCGGAGCGCGTACGCGACGGCATGCGCCCGGTTGGTGAGCTGGAGGCGGGTCATCAGCGCGTGCAGGATGTTCTTGACGGTGCGTTCGGAGTAGGCGAGCCTCTCGCTGATCTGCCGGGTGTCCAGGCCCTCGGCGAGCAGCCGCAGGACGTCCACCTCGCGCGGCGCCATCCCGAAGAGCGGCACCGTCCCGCCGGCCGTCGCACCCGCCGCCGTCGCCCGCCGGAGCCGGCCCACCTGGTTCAGGAGCCGGCTGACCAGGTCCGGCGGCAGCTCCCCCTCGCCGCGCGCCGCGCTGTGCACGGCGCTCAACAGGCGCTGCTCGGTGGCCTGGTGGCGCCAGATGATGGCGCGCACCCCGTACTCGACCACCGACAGCAGGTCCGGTTCGCGCAGCTCGCCCGCGACGAGGACGACCCGCCGGTCCCGGCCGCGCAGCAGCCGTCGCAGCTCGGCCGTGGTGGACTCGTCGATCCGGTCCGCGAGCACCACGGCGACGGCCGGGGAGCCCCCGTCCCTCCCGGGCGCGTCCCTCCCGGCCCGTTCCCTCCCGGCTCCTTCCCCGCCGGACCGTTCCTCCCGGCCCCGTCCCCCCTCGGTCCGCTCCGGCAGGACGTCCAGGGACGGCTGGTGCCGCAAGTGGCTGATCAGCCCGGCCCGGCTGAGCGGATCGGACGCGTGGACGGTCACCGTCACCCGCTTGGTGAGCACTTCCGCTACCTGCTCCTTCTCGTACGCCCCGACCGTCCGGACGTGGTCGGGCGTCCGGTACGGAGGACGGGGCGGCCGCGCCGGCGCCCCCGGGCCGGTCTCCGGCACGCACGGCGGTCCCCGCGGTCTTCTGGCCGCGGCCGGCGCGCACCGGCCGCGATGGTCGCCACCAGCCTGCCGCCGGCTGCTCACGTCCCGCTGCCGTCGCGCTAACGCCCCCGCCGGCGCCGTTACCGTCGCCGGCCCGAGCACCCGTCGCCGAGCCGACGGAGGACGTACGGGAGGGGGCCCGCCCCGGCGCCGGGGGCGCGGCCTCCGCTTCCGGGGGCGCGGCAGGCGGTTCTATGGTGGGCGGCGCAGATCGCGCGGACCGCGCGGTCCTCCGCGGGCACGCGCCCGATCCGGCGGCCACCCCGGCGGCAGGGTCGCCCCCGCACGACACGAACGAGGAGTTCCATGGACATCGCAGGCTCCGCCGCTCTCGTCACCGGCGCCGCCTCCGGCCTCGGTGCCGCCACCGCCGCCGCGCTCGCCGCCCGGGGCGCCACCGTCTACGGCCTGGACCTGGACAAGGCCGTGGCCGCCGCCGGCGACCTCCCCGAGGGCGTCCGGCTGCTCGCCGCCGACGTCACCGACGAGGAGCAGGTCCGCGCGGCCCTCGCCGGGATCGACGCCGACGGGGCCGAGCTGCGGCTCGCCGTGAACTGCGCCGGCATCGCCCCCTCCGCCCGGATCCTGGGCCGCAAGGGGCCGCACGACCTCGACCTGTTCCGCGCCGTCGTGAACGTCAACCTGATCGGCACCTTCAACGTGATGCGGCTCGCCGCCGAGTCCATCGCCCGGCACGAGCCCGACGCGCACGGGCAGCGCGGCCTCGTCGTCAACACCGCCTCGATCGCCGCCTTCGAGGGCCAGGTCGGCCAGATCGCGTACGCCGCCTCCAAGGCGGGCGTCGCCGGCATGACCGTCACCGCCGCCCGCGACCTCGCGCAGTTCGGCATCCGGGTCGTCACCGTCGCCCCCGGCATCGTGGACACCCCGATGATGGCCGGGTTCGGCGAGGACGTCCGCGCCGGTCTCGCCGCGAGTGTCACCTTCCCGCAGCGCCTCGCCCGCCCGGAGGAGTACGCCCGGCTCGTCGCGATGATCGCCGAGCACGACTACCTCAACGGCGAGACGATCCGCATGGACGGCGCGCTCCGGATGGCCGCGCGCTGAGCCTCCGTACCCTCGGAAGAGCACTGGGTGCCGGATTCGTCCGGCACCCAGTGCCGCACGCCTGTCGTTCCAGTGCTAGTTTCGACGCATGGGAACAGCGTCGACGAACTCCACGAAGCCCGCGATGCGGGACTCCCTCATCGCCGCGGCCTTCCAGCTCTTCCTGGAGCGGGGCTACGAGCAGACCACCGTCGACGACATCGTGACCCTCGCGGGCGTCGGCCGGCGGTCCTTCTTCCGGTACTTCCCGTCGAAGGAGGTCGTGGTCTTCCCCGACCACGACCAGTGCCTCGACGACATGACCCGCTTCCTCGCGGCGAGCGCGGACTCCGACGACCCGGTCGCCCGGGTCTGCGGCGCCGCCCGGATCGTCATGCGGATGTACGCCGAGAACCCCACCTTCTCCGTGCAGCGCTACCGGCTCACCCGCGAGGTCGCCGGGCTCCGCACGTACGAGCTGTCGGTGGTCTGGCGGTACGAGAAGACCCTCGGCGACTACCTGCGCACCCGCTGGGCCGACCGCAGGGACGGCACCCTGCGCGCCAACGTGGTCGCGGCGGCCGTGGTCGCCGCCCACAACCACGCCCTGCGCCACTGGCTCCGCTCGGGCGGCGAGGGCGACCCGCTGGCGGCGGTGGACGAGGCCCTGGAGTTCGTGCGCTCCACCTGGAGCCCCGCCCCGGCCTCGGACGCCCCGGCCGAGGAGACGGAGGACGTCGTGGTGGTCATCACCAAGCGGTCCACCCCGATGTGGCGCGTGGTGCGCGAGGTGGAGTCGAGCCTCGGCGAGGGCTGAGGGGCGTCCGGGCGGCGCCACCCGGACTCCCAGGGATCTCAGTATCTCCAATTGAGGGAACTCAGGTCTTTATTTGATGGCACTCAGTGCCATATCTTTGCTCCATGCACGGTCGAGCCGCCGAGTGCGAGGAGAAGGCATCGTGTTCCACACGGGACTGAGGAGCGGGACCGCCGTCCAGGCCGAGGAGACGGCCCCCGACTCCGAGCTCTACTTCCAGCGCTGCCGCTGGTGCCACACCACCACCTTCCAGCGACTGCTCTGTCCGACCTGCGGGTCGACCGACCTCGCGCCCGAACTCAGCGGGGGCGAGGGCGTGATCTCCGTACGGCGCGGGGTCGCCGCGGCCGACGCCGACCTCTGGCCGGTGCACATGGCGGAGGGCTTCGTGGTCCGCTGCCGGGTCGACGGGCCGCCGCACGCGGTGCGCCCCGGGGCCCGGGTCAAGCTCTTCTCGGGCGTCGGCGTCTCCGGCCGCCGCCCCGTCGTCCGGCTCTGCGAAGAGGTCCCGCTCGACGGCTGGATGTGAGCGGGACCCGTCCCACCTCATGGGAAAGGGGCGGTGGGGTGGCACTCTGTGCCACCCCACCGCCCCTTTCCGCTGCCGGAAGACCGACGGCGCCGGAAGGTCAGCGGGTGCCGATCTCGTCCGTCAGCTGCGGCAGCACCTCGAAGAGGTCGCCGACCACGCCGTAGTCCACGAGGTCGAAGATCGGGGCCTCCGGGTCCTTGTTGACCGCGACGATCGTCTTCGACGTCTGCATGCCGGCCCGGTGCTGGATCGCGCCGGAGATGCCCGCCGCGACGTACAGCTGCGGCGAGACCTGCTTGCCGGTCTGGCCGACCTGGTTGGCGTGCGGGTACCAGCCGGCGTCCACGGCGGCGCGGGAGGCGCCGACGGCCGCGCCGAGCGAGTCGGCCAGCTTCTCCACGACCCCGAAGCCCTCGGCCGCGCCGACGCCGCGGCCGCCGGAGACCACGATCGCGGACTCGGTCAGCTCGGGACGGCCGGTGGAGACGCGCGGGGTGCGCGAGACGACCTTCGCCGCGTTGCCCGTGAAGGCGACGGAGACGTTCTCGACCGCGCCGGCGGCCGGGGCGGCCTCCGGGGCGGCGGAGTTCGGCTTGACGGTGACGACCGGCACGCCCTTCGAGACCGTCGACCGCACCTGGTACGAGGCGGCGAAGACGGACTGGGTGGCGACCGGGCCGTTCTCGCCGGCCTCCAGCTCCACGGCGTCGGTGATCAGACCGGAGCCGAGGCGGAGCGCGACGCGGGCCGCGATCTCCTTGCCCTCGCCGGAGGAGGTCACCAGGACGGCGGCCGCCCCCTTCTCCTCGGCGATCTGGGTGAGCGCGTCGACCTTCGGGACGACGAGCTGCTCGGCGAACTCGGTGCCGTCCGCGACGTACACGGTGGCCGCGCCGTACTCGCCGGCGGTCGCGGCGATCGACGCGGCGGCCTCGCCGGCGCCGAGGACGACGGCCGAGGGCTCGCCGATGCGGCGCGCGATCGTGAGCAGTTCGAGGGCCGGCTTGCGGACCGCACCGTCGGCGTGGTCCACGAGAACCAGGATCTCAGCCATGATTCGTTGCTCCTGTGTGGGTGTCGTGCCGGGGCGGGTCAGATGAACTTCTGGGCGGCGAGGAAGGCGGCGAGCTGCTTGCCGCCGTCGCCCTCGTCCGTGACGATCGTGCCCTGGGTCCGGGGCGGACGCGGGGTCGCGGAGTCGACCAGGGTCCAGGACCCGCCGAGGCCGACCTCGTCGGCGTCGACGTCCAGGTCGTCCAGGTCCAGCTCCTCGACCGGCTTCTTCTTGGCGGCCATGATCCCCTTGAAGGAGGGGTAGCGGGCCTCGCCGGACTGGTCGGTGACCGACACGACGGCCGGCAGCGGGGCCTGGAGGAGCTCGGTGGCGGCGTCGCCGTCCCGGCGCCCCTTCACGGTGCCGTCCTCGACGGAGACCTCGGAGAGCAGGGTGACCTGCGGCAGGTTCAGGCGCTCGGCGAGCAGCGCGGGCAGCACGCCCATGGCGCCGTCGGTCGAGGCCATGCCGCAGACGACCAGGTCGAAGCCGGTCTTCTCCAGGGCCTTGGCGAGGATCGCGGAGGTGGCGAACACGTCCGAGCCGTGGATGGACTCGTCGTTGACGTGGACGGCCTTGTCGGCGCCCATCGACAGGGCCTTGCGCAGCGCGTCCCTGGCGTCGTCCGGGCCCACGGTGACGACGGTGACCTCGGCGTCGTCCGCCTCCTCGGAGATCTGTAGGGCCTGCTCGACGGCGTACTCGTCCAGCTCCGAGAGCAGGCCGTCGACGGCCTCGCGGTCGGTCGTCAGGTCGTCGGCGAAACCGCGGTCGCCGGTCGCGTCGGGGACGTACTTCACACAGACAGCGATCTTCAGGGTCACGGCCTGTCTCCTTTCAACAGCTCAACGGTCGTGTGGTTACGGGAGGTTGCGGGCCATGACGATGCGCTGGACCTGGTTGGTGCCTTCGTAGATCTGGGTGATCTTGGCGTCGCGCATCATGCGTTCGACGGGG